>JAEZLD010000013.1 GCA_023415335.1 Bacillota bacterium
CCCAGCTTTTGGGATATATAGAAGGTACTCACCGAGGGTACGAACACCATGGTTATTCCTGTAACGATTCCTGCTGAGGTCATGGGTATAATTACCTCCCTAAGCACCTTAAAGCCTCCAGCTCCCAGGTCCTTTGCAGCCTCCACAAGACTCTTGTCAAGCTTAACCATTGCCGAATAAAGAGGCAATATCATAAAGGGAAGATAGTTGTATACCATTCCGAATATAACTGCACCTGATGTATTTATCATATGTACATGAGGAAGGCCTATCCGTCCCAAAATGTTGTTTATTATTCCTGTGTCCTCAAACAAAAGCATAACAGAATAAGTCCTCAGCAGGAAGTTCATCCACATAGGAAGCATTACCAGCATGATAAGCATCCTTTGAGTGTTCTCTGATTCCTTAGATACTATATATGCAAGAGGATATGCCACCAGCAGGCATATGATAGTTGCCACAATACCGAACCATATGGAGCGGAGTATCGTGTCCCCATATGTGGTAAGGTCCCTGATATTATCCCATGTAAAGCCTCCTGAGGAGCTGGTAAAGGCATATACTGCCACCACTCCTAAAGGAACTATTATAAACATTACCATCCAGACCATATATGGTATGGCTGTAAACCTGGATAAAAGAGAGCTTTTTTCCTTCATTATCGCGCCCCCCTATTATTCTTCTTCCACATCTGACATATGGTCGATTTCATCGCTGAAGCTGCTGTAATCGCCAAACTTACCAGAGTAGGATGATTTTTTCATAACATGTATTTCATCAGGCTTTATCTGGATTCCTATCCTGTCACCTACCTTCTGGTAATCGGTGGACTGAATCATCCACTTAAAGCCTTTTATATCTACTATTATTTCAAAATGTACCCCTTTAAATGTAACCGAGGTAACAACTCCTGAAATAGCGCCCTCCTCTACAGGAACCACGTCCACATCCTCAGGGCGAACAACCACATCAACCTTTTCTTTAGGTTCAAAGCCCTTGTCCACACATTTAAATACATGTCCGGAAAACTCTACGGAATAGTCAGTGTGCATTACGCCGTCCAGTATATTACTCTCTCCTATAAAGTCAGCCACAAATGCGTTCTTTGGCTCGTTATATATATATATAGGGGTGCCTATCTGTTGAATCCTTCCACGGTCCATAACAACCACTGTATCGGACATGGAAAGAGCCTCTTCCTGGTCATGGGTAACGTATATAAAGGTAATGCCAAGCTTCTGCTGTATATTCTTAAGCTCAAACTGCATATCCTTTCTCAGCTTAAGGTCCAGTGCTCCGAGAGGTTCATCAAGTAACAGCACCCTTGGGTCTACTGCAAGGGCTCTTGCTATTGCCACCCTCTGCTGCTGTCCTCCTGACAGGGAATCAATCCTTCTCCTGTTGAAGCCCTTAAGGTCTACCAATGCAAGCATTGCTTCAACCTTTTCCTTTATCTTTTCCTCAGACAGCTTCTTTACCCTTAACCCAAATGCCACGTTTTCGTATACATTCAGGTGAGGGAAAAGGGCATATCGTTGAAAAATGGTGTTAACCTGCCTTTTATGGGGAGGTACACCATTGATGCATTTATCTTCAAAAATAACCTTTCCAGAGTCAGGCTCCAAAAAACCTGCTATAATCCGAAGGGTAGTGGTCTTCCCACATCCAGATGGTCCAAGAAGTGTTATGAACTCACCATCACGTATATAAAGATTGATATCATCCAGTATCTGCTCTCCATCAAAGGCTTTATATATATTTTTTAGATCAATAATTATATTTTTGTCCAACTCGCATCTCCTTTCTATATACCAGAAAATTATTTTTGTGCATCCATTAATTATTATTCGTCTTTTAATAATTAATACACAAATTAATATAAAATATAAAATATAAATATAAAAATGTCAATAATATTTCTCAGTGTTTATAACTGTTTAAACATAAGCAGCTACTTCATTTATCAATATTAATACCGTCCTTTTAAAATGTTGCTTTTTTATGTAGGTTTAAAGGCCCTTTTGATGGAATTCTTTTATATGCTTTGGCCATTCAGGCTAAACAGGATAGCATAGCAAGAGGGCATCGCATAATGATATTATAATCACTAATACGAGGCCCCCGTGGCTCTATTTTTAATTTTGCTCTCCTAAAACCTGCAGCAGAGCCTGCACAAAAGATTTGCCATACAAATCCCTAAGCACAGCCTCCCGGTCCCATCAAGGTTTATTCCGAAATCCTGGCTCTGCTCTGCATAAACCCTTCCACCACGCTGTATCTGGCTTAAAAGCTGTTGGTACTGCAGATTGTTTGGTTCCATCTGCACCGCCATTTTTGCATGGTTTAATGCCATTACCCTGTTTCCTATGCCATAGTTGCACATGGCACTGTAATAATACCATTCAGCGGTTTTATCCGCCATACCGGCAAGTATGTTAAGGGCCTCCTGGTAGTAGCCTGCATTCACATAGGACCTTACAGGATCAAATTCCTGGCTCTGGCTTCCATTGTAAAAGCCTCCAAAACCAAAACCTCCGAAGGGTCCATAGCTTCCGAAGGGATTATATCCCTGGCTTCCATCAGCGCTTCTATAGCCTCCGCTGCTGTAGCCTCCTGTACTTCCTCCATAGGAACCTCCGTACGAGCTGCCATACGACTGTGCGCTTGAAGCTGAAGCCTTTCCACTCTTTATATCCTCATATGCAGCATTTATTTCAACCATCTTTCTTGCCGCCTCTTCATTCCCTGGGTTCAAATCAGGATGGTATTTCTTTGCAAGCTTTCTATATGCTGCTTTGACTTCATCCGGGGAGGCATTGGGTGACACCCCTAGCACCTTATATGGATCTGACATATCTAATCACTTACCTCCTTTGGTTTCTTCCTGGCAGCATCATACCTTATCCAAACCCCTGAATAAAGAATGTTGTCTATAATGCCCTTATTGTGGCTTATTGGAAGCCTGTGGTATTGCTCCGTGCAGTCTGCCATAAGCAGATTCAGTATATCCTTAAAATTCTCCGATGATTGCATTATCATGGGATTGTAGTTCCCTTTTTTTATGTCCTTCTTTAAATCCAGGCAAGCATCCATTATATATATAAACTTTCCTAGTGTAAAACCAAAGCTTCTAAGTGCCTGAGAGTATTCATCCTCCCTATACACGAATATCTCACCCATAAGCCTTCCAAAGCACGCTGCAGTCAGGTCCGGATTAAGCTCATCGGACTTTTCAAGATAGGACAGTTTATCTAAGCATTCCTTTATAATACCACACTGGCGGGGGTAATCCTTCTCAACCCTCAGGCATTCCTTTTTAAAGAGCCTTGCCTCTGCAAGAGATAATATACTCCTGTCATCCTCCCAATCATCCAGCTTATTATAATAAGCAAGTGCTATATTCATATCAGCAGCGTAAGCTGTAAGCTCGTTTATTACATAGCCGTGAGTTTTAATTGGGTGAGGCAGGCATCTTCCCATGCTTCTTTCCCCGTCCATATTATATAATGAAGAAAGAAGCAGTATAAGAAAAGTCATATCATAGGTCAGTGTGATGCGGCTTATGCTTCCATGTCTTACGCCTAGAGCATGACACAGACCACAGTAATATTCCCTGTATAAGCTTTTCTCATCAGCGGTCAGGGCATCAACATTAGCCACTACATAGCCGAACATATAATGCACCTCCTCCTGATTATTTTAGCACATCCTGCTATCTTCTGTCGTTCTAATTATCGTAGCCGTCTCCGTCAGAGGGTCCACCACCAAAGTCAGAACCATCGTCTCCAACCTTTGCCCTCATCTCCTCAAGGATTTCCGACAGTTCCCTGCAGGCATCCAGGGTTTCAGGGTTGTTCTTTTTCTTCATGGTCTTCTTAGTCCTCTTTACAGCATCCTCAAGACGGGCCTTATCCGCCTTATCCAGCTTCTTCATTATAGTACTTGCCTTGTATATAAGCTGCTCTGCCTCGTTGGTAGCATTGGCCTCCTCTCGGCTGCGCTTATCCTCCTCAGCGTACTGCTGGGCATCCCTTATAGCCTTGTCAATTTCAGACTGGCTCAGGTTTGAGGAAGAGGTTATGGTTATATCCTGCATCTTTCCTGTACCTAAATCCTTTGCAGTAACGGTAACTATTCCGTTTGAATCTATGGCAAAGGTAACCTCTATCTGAGGGACTCCCCTTGGAGCCCTGCGTATTCCGTTTAGCCTGAACTTACCCAGGGTCTTATTATAGCGGCACATCTCACGCTCTCCCTGGAGCACATGTATTTCAACAGATGACTGGAAGTTTGCAGCAGTAGTATATATCTGGCTTCTCTTGACAGGAATCGTAGTGTTCCTGTCTATAATCTTAGAGTATACCCCTCCTACAGTTTCAATTCCCAGTGAAAGTGGGGTAACATCCAAAAGCAGCAGTCCCTTTACATCCCCTGCCAGTACTCCTCCCTGGAGGCAGGCACCCATAGCCACGCACTCATCGGGGTTTATTCCCTTAAATGGATCCTTATGCATAAAGTCCTTTATAGCCTGCTGTACTGCAGGAATCCTGCTAGAGCCTCCTACCATAAGCACCTTATTTATGTCTGACGCAGAAAGCCCGCTGTCTCCCATAGCCTGCCTTACAGGGTCCATAGTAGCAGCTACCAGATGGTTTGTAAGCTCATTGAACTTAGCCCTGGTAAGCTCCATTTCCATGTGAACGGCACCTGATGAGGTGTTTGCTATGAATGGAAGACTTATGGTGGTACTGGATACTCCGCTAAGCTCAATTTTGGCCTTTTCAGCAGCCTCCCTTACTCTCTGTGCTGCTGTCAGGTCCTTACTTAAGTCTATCCTGTTTTCCTTCTTGAACTCCTTTATAAGGTAGTCTGCTATGCATTTATCAAAATCGTCTCCACCCAGCCTGTTATTTCCGGCTGTGGCAAGCACCTCTATTACACCACTGTTTATATCCAATATGGAAACATCAAAGGTTCCTCCACCCAGGTCATAAACCATTACCTTCTGGGCTGTTTCCTTGTCAACACCATAGGCAAGGGCAGCAGCCGTAGGCTCGTTTATAATCCTCTGAACGTTAAGTCCTGCTATCCTTCCTGCATCCTTTGTAGCCTGCCTCTGGGCATCAGTGAAATATGCAGGAACGGTGATTACAGCATCGGTAACCTCCTCTCCCAGGTAGCTTTCCGCATCAGTCTTAAGCTTCTGAAGTATCATGGCTGATATCTCCTGGGGCGTATATTTCCTTCCATCTATATTAATCCTGTAGTCACTTCCCATCTCCCTTTTAATGGAGCTTATGGTCCTTTCAGGGTTGATTACCGCCTGGGCCTTTGCAGTCTGACCTACAAGCCTCTGTCCATTCTTGGTGAATGCTACTACAGATGGGGTGGTCCTGCTTCCATCAGAATTAGGAATTATGGCAGCCTCTCCTCCCTCCATAACGGCAACACAGGAATTGGTGGTTCCAAGGTCTATACCTATAAGCTTAGACATAACGTTCCTCCTCGAATACTAAAGTCTATTTTACACGATTTATCAAGCATATTAAGCATCGTAGTTTTTGTCGATTTTTATTTAATAATAAGCCTGCCTAAATCATAAACAATGAGGGATTTAATGTCAACGTAGATTTGCTGAACTAAACGTAAACAATTCATTAATATGTTATGCCATAGATGCAAGGCCTTCCATACCTATATTCAGCAGAAAAGGCATTCTAATATACAACCCTCTATCTAGTTTCTACATATACTATATTTTGATGTAAAAAGCTTTAAATCTAATAACAAACTTACTTGTTTCCATTTGAAAATATAGTATTAGGATTATTTGATTCCATTAGGTAAGGTTATCCCTTCTCGTTGCTATAAGGACAGAGCAAATCTAAAACATTTTCTTAAATATTCTTCTCTAATTTTGGGTGTCATCTCCCAGCTCCATTGTGGTGTTTCCTCATGTAAGAGGTGTTTGTCATATACAATCAAAATTATCTATAAATTCCTTATCAGTTAATCGATTATATTAAATGAGCCTTCTAATTTCACCATTCATTTTTATTTCACACACAATATGTATACTATTTTTTATAATCAGAGTATTTTTAAAACCCTTTAACCCTATGGTACAATGTCTATATATTTGGTCTTAAACTCAGAATAATAGTTATTTAGAGTTTTATTATGAAGAACAGAAGATAGGACTTTATCGATCAACTCTTCCCAATAAATATTAACTATATTGGGATTTCTGAAACCATCTATGAATCTGCGTCCTGCATCCAGTGAGTCATTCTTTCGAGGTGTAAGGAATGCCACTATATCATTACTTTCTTTTGCAAAACATATATTACGGCAAATCTGGTAATTTTCATAGAATTTATATATGCTACACTTGTCGGAGGTCACACATGCTTTTGGAGTCAATTTTCCATTCTTTACACAAAGAAAATCGTTATTGCATGTATATGCATGTGTTAAATAAGGACAATTTTGAACCAGCTCTGCATAACTATTAATCCACTTTCTAGCGTACCTATCCGAATCGCTAGGGCATGCACTGATTCCACCAAACCCCGATTCTGTGTATTTGATTTCGAAAGAAATATGCTGCCCATCTGATAATCTCATAAAAAAGTCAAAGCTTGTCCTCTCACTTTCATCCGGCTCATACTCAAAAACAGCGTCCTTTATTACAGAGTCTATTGGTATATTAATCCCACTTTGTCTCAGAACATAAAGAAGAATGCCCTCGTACTGTGGATCCTCAAAAAACTTCTTGAAGAAGTTAATGCACATTACCTGAGAGGAGTTTAAGCTTTTTGCATCCGTATGATATTTAATCATACGGAAATTCCAATTATCATCACCACCCTTGATGCAACACATCTTAGGAGCTTGAAGGTCAATGAAATTGTCCTTTAAGTTCTTGCAAATATGAGTATAACCCGCATCACCTTTTCTCCAATGCCCTCCTGTTTTATCAGTAGAAATGGTTTTTGCTATATTAGCCCTTACCATCTCTGCGTATGACATAATTTCACCTTCTTACAATAAATCTATAATGGTTATAGGTTATGTTTACATGGAGCAGTACCAGAACAGACAATTCCATTGAAGTTCTCAACAATGATTCCCTAATAGTAAAAGTGGGATATTAAAAAAGTATTTGTCTCAAAAATAGTGTTTTTTAATACGATATTAAATCAACTCATTTAATTGGTAAGTATGAGACTAAACATATACAATTCTAATGATATTCTTCGATCCCTTATAATATATTAACCAATTGTCGCCCCTAAGCATATTTTACCATTTATTTCTATACTTTGAATATCCTTTATCTATTTGCGTACAATTCTATATTTTGAAACAATTACCATTAAACACATGATGTTAACTGTGTATTTTCAAGATTTCTGTCTTTTTTATTATTGCACCCAGCTATAGGCATCAATAATATTAGAAGCGTTAAAGTTGTAGAAATCGTTTTTTAAACTCATTTGTCCTTCCCCTTTATTAAAATATTGTCATTAGCCTACGGGCTGGTTTATGACATAGCATAGCTGCTCAAACAACCCTATCCCACATAGTGCTATGACAAATGAAAAAGCAGGTGACATAACCACGCCTTCTTTTTTCTTGATAAATTTTAAAGCTTGCCGGCTTCCTGTACGCTTATTTTTTTGTTAATCTCCTTATCCAGCTGTCTATAAAGCATAAAGGAAATGATAAGGGTAATACCGTCTGCAATGGTCTGTGTCCATATGACACCATACATCCCAAATACTACATTCATTAAAAACAATAAGGGGATATTGATAAGCCCCTGTCTGCATGAGGACAGCAGCAGGGATTGCGGCCCCTTGCCAATGGCCTGGAACGTATAGCTCATCTGGACGTTGATAAGTGTAAATGGCACAGCAATGCAGGCAATACGCAAGAAACTTATACCCAGCTTAATGGTTTCAGGTTCATTAATAAACATCGTGACAATGCTGCCGGCAAACAGCTGGAAAACAACTATACAGACTGCTGCAAAGCAAATGCCAGCTGCTCTTGCACTGTTAGCAGCCTGCTTCATTCTTTTATAGTTCTTAGCCGAGTAGTTATAAGCTACAAGAGGCATCATGCCCTGGCACAGCCCCATTCCAACATTCATAGGCAGCATATCAATCTTCTTAACTATTCCCATTGATGCCACAGGGATATCTCCATATCCTGAGGACAGCTTATTTATAACAGTATTGGACAAGCAAGCCAAAAGGGTGCCTAAGGCTGATGGCAGACCTACAGCAAATACAGAGCGTATATGCCGGTTAGCTGGCCGTACATTTTTCAGGGAAACCGATAGAACTGTTTTATTGCGCAGCTTATAGAAGGCTACACAAAAATAAATCAGCGCGCACACATTTGACAGCATGGTGGCTACTGCTGCTCCGGTTACCTCTTGTCCTGGCGCTAGTATAACAAACATGAACAGTGGATCAAGGACAATATTAAGCACGCCACCTATACTAAGCCCTATGCTTGCCTGCTTCGCGTAACCCTCACTTCTGAGAAGATGGGCCATGGTCATGCTAAGTGTGGATGGAATCCCTCCAATAACAATCACCCAAAATGTATACTGGGAGGCATATCCTATGGTGTTATCGCTTGCTCCCAGCAGCCGAAGAAGCGGCTCCATAAACATGAGGGTGCACAGGCAGTATAAGCCTGCTACTGCAATAGTTCCATAGAAGCTGAAGGAGCATACCCTTTTGGCATTCTCCTTGTCGTTTATGCCTAAAAGCCTGGAAATCAGTGTGCCACCACCTATGCCGAACAGATTTGCAAGTGCATTCATAATAAAAAAAAGCACAAAAGCAAGTGAACATGCTGCAACCTTGTACGGGTCATTGGTTCTTCCGATAAAAAACGTGTCCGCAAGGTTATATATCATCGTAATCAGCTGGCTGATAATAGTTGGTACTGCAAGTGTCGCCAGAGCCTTAGGCACAGGCATTGTTTCAAATACATCCTTTTTTTCGTTCATATAACACACCTCTATCTATAGCTTTGCAGAATTCATATTGTCCAGTGCGATTTGCAGAAGCCTGTTGAATTCCGCCTGCTCCGCCACGGTCATATTCTGTAGCAGCATCTGCTCCGTTTGTGCAGCTGTTCTTTTCAGGTATTCTTCCAGTATCAGCCCTTTTTCTGTGGGTATAATGATGCTTTTACGTGCGTCGGTGGTATGTGGCTGCCTCATAATCAATTCCTTTGCCTCAAGCCTTGATAAAATTCCTGCTACAGTTGACTGAGATAATTCCAGATGCCCCATAATATCTGCAGCTGTTATTTGTTTATTGTCAGGATTTTTCAGTATATACCTGATTGCATCGTTCTGTGTCGAGGTCAGGTCCTTTTCCTGCATCCTCTGGTTTCTGTAGTTGATTACGCTGTTGCTTAGCTGTAAAATTTTCCGTACCGTAATATACTCCTGCATCATATGTAAGGCACTCCTTTTTAAAATAAAATCGCAAGCGATACATTGCATGCGATTTATTATATGCCACAAGTTTGTAAGTGTAAATAATCCATTGTTTTAAATTTCAGTAATAATTTATATAATCTGCACTTAATAGAAAAGGAGCCTGTTGATATATATAGATCAACAGACTCCCTTTTCATTATTTTACATTATAATGCTCGAAGAGTATCCTCTCAGCTTCTGCATTCCAGAGACCTTTATGGGCCTTTACAGATGCGTCAAGCTTTGCAAAAAGCTCATCCGTCCTTCCAAGCTGTTCAAAGTCCTCAAGTGCAGTTAATGGCATCTCAAACTGTGTATAGGTCAGCTTCTTTCCGCCTGGTATTTTAGGCAGATTCATAGTTGCCTCTGCAATTGAATCTATTCCGCCTATATGGGTTACCATAACTGCTGGCTTAATTTTTCCCTGCTCACTAAGCCTTATTGCTTCTACAAGATCATCAGTATTTCCACCTGTTGTTCCAAGGATATGGGTGCTGGTATAATGGACATTATACATATTTATATCTGCGGTGAAGGTAGTATCTGTTGGCCCTGCAAAAAAATTCATACAGCCATCAAAAGCCAGAAGACGGTCTGCCATCTCTGCTACTTCCTTTATAGGGACGTACACAAATATATCATCGTATCCATGTCCTTCAGTAATTTTCATAAGCTCTTCATACTGGTCATCCATCTGTGCAGTGTTCACGTAAAGCAGCTCAATGCCTGCCTTCTCTGCTTCTTCATATGGAATTACCTGTTCTGCACGCTTTATTCTGCTGTCACTAACATCAGTCACAACAATTCGTTTAGGCTTGTTCTCAAAGCATAATCCATAGCTTACTGCACCAAGTCCCATAGGACCGCAGCCACCAATAATCAGAATGTTTCCGCCTTCCTTTGTGCCCATTGAGTGGTTGTAGTCTCTTTTATTGGTGTGATAATTTGCATGGTATCCTCCTATGATACAGCTCATAGGCTCCCCAAGTGAGGCTTCAAAATAGCTTTCTCCATCATAATGAAGGAGGCAGCCAAGCTCCATAACTTCAGGAGGTATAATGCAATAAGTACATGCACCTCCGAAGAATTCATAGGAATATCCAGGTGAGGCAAGGCTCCCCTTGTAATTTAATGCAGGCTGCTGTGCAAATTTTTCTCCAGGCTTAAACTCATTTGCCCATTTCTTACCTACCTTAACAATATCCCCTGTAAATTCATGTCCAATAATGATAGGATTTGTTTCAATATTCTGTGGGGCACGCTTATGCTTCTTTCCCTGCTTTGCCAGCTTGTAAGTTGACATGCAAATACTATCGCTCATAACCTTGACTAAAATTTCATCGTCCTTGATTTCAGGAAGCTCAAACTCCTCCAGGCGCAGGTCCATTTCCCCATACATTCTTACCGCTTTTGTTTTCATATATTACATCTCCATTCAATACGTCTAGTAATAAACAGTTTCTATCAAACTCTTTCAAACTCTACTTTTTGCATAAGCTCCTGTATAACCTCTAAGCTGGCTGGTTTCGTTCCAACTGTTGTCACCGCTCCTGCAGACACTGCTATACAAAGCTTTGCAGTATCTATTTCATTAAACCCATGTTCTGTAGAATAGAGCATGGCTGCAACCATGGCATCCCCTGCCCCAACTGTAGATTTTACTTCCACCTTCATTGATGGGCACTTAATCACCTGATCTTTAAAGAAGAAAATCGCTCCATCACCGCCGCAGGATACTGCTGCCAGCTTTACTCCCTGTGTAATAAGCTTTTTTCCTAACCGGATAATATTCTCCTCAGACCTGTCAGTGCTCCCAAAATACTCACATAGCTCCTCACGGTTTGGCTTAATCATGTCAGGGCCTGCAGCCATACCACATTTCAAAAGCTCTCCATCTGCATCCAGGAAGCACATGGCACCGCATTCTTTAATACTCTTTATAAGATCATAGTAGATATCCTTACCTACACCCTTTGGTACATTTCCTGCAAACACAAAAATATTTTCAAGTTTAGCGTATTCTCTCAGCTTTTCCTTTAGCCTGTCTAATTCTGATGCCTGAAGCTCTGGTCCAGGTTCATTTAATTCCGTGATCGTTCCATCCTTGTCAGCAACCTTTGTATTGGTTCTTGTAATACCGTCCACAGGAACAAAGTCATGCTTTATACCGGCCTTGTCCAGGCACTCCTCTATCAGGTTTCCAGCTATGTTGCCTAAGAAACCCGACGCTATCGAGTCCATTCCCAGGACCTTAAGTGTCTTTGATACATTAATGCCCTTTCCGCCAGCATCACAAACGCTGTCTGTTATCCTGTTAAGTCCTCCGGCAACTAATTTATCAATCTGAACTGTTTTATCAATTGCAGGATTCAAAGTCACTGTGATAATCATTTAATTCTTTCCCTCCATGAAAGTCACCCAGTTATTCTAGCTGACCACAATCTCATAAATTCATAAGGGGTTGTCGCAATTATTAATGCGACAACCCCTACCAGGTGCATATTAGTGAGTTTCTGCCCAGAGGTCATTCCACTTTGTGCAAATTGCATCTTTGTTTGTGCTCAGATATTTATAATCAAGATCTACCATTTTAAGTGTACTCTCATTAGGAAGGTCAAATAGCTCACTATTCTTATTGGAGCCACGCCCTGATGATTCCTTTGCACGGATATCCTGGAACTCACTGGATGCCAGCAGGTCCATCATAGCCTTAGCAGCTTCTACATTTGGAGCGTTCTTTACTATTGCCGCACCACCTGCCATAGCGGTATTTCCCTCTTCCATATATACACATTCAACTGGTGCACCGTCTTTAATCAAAGCTGCAATTGTTGACTCATAAGAAAGTCCAACTACATACTCGCCATTTATAACCAGGTTATAAACATCCTTTGAGGATGTGGTGCTGAAGGCTGAAGGCATTAACTGCTTTATGTAGTTCCAGCCCTTTTCATCATCAAATTTGTCACCCATGGCAGCAAGTATTGTCTGGAGCTGACGCCATCCGGAGGATGTAGAATCCGGAGCAGCCAGGATTATTTTACCCTTCAGCTTTGGATTGAGCAGGTCTTCGTAGCCATTAATTTCAATGCCTAGCTTGTTTTTTAATTCAGTATTAACAACCAGGCTCATTACCTGTACGTCGTAATAGGTATAATAGCCAGACTCGTCACGGTACATCTGCTCATCATTTACTACAGATGTGTATGGCTGGAGTATGTCATGATACTTGTCTCCGTCTGCTGCGAACAGTCCGCCGATTACTACATCAGCATCGCTGGCCTCATCACCGCGGATACGTGTTGCCAGTGTTCCTACTGAGTCTGCCTGGATTTCCATCTTACTCTTCGGATAGTATTTGTTCCATAGCTTCTGAAGGGCTGCCTGCTGGGTTTCCTCCATAGTTGTATACACAGTAATCTTACCAGTGATTTTGTCCTCGTCCTGTACATAATAAGGGCGCTCTGCGTTTGTTGTGCTGTTTCCATCTGTTTCTGCTGGTTTTTTCTGGCTTCCAGCACATGCAGTAACTGATAATGCCATCACTAGAGCCAGAATTGTAAACATAATTTTTTTCATTTGTTTATTCCCCCTTTTTTATAAAGAACGGATTTCTCCAGTCTTTTCGATTTATTAATGTGGTGCTTACATCCTTATATCTTCTGCCTTGGTCACCCTCAGGTAAAGAACTAAGCATAAGACTGTAAATATTGTTGTAATTGTTGCAAACACAGCTGCTACTCCGTATATCCCACTTGCGATAGCCGTGTATGTACTTATTGTTAAGGTAATTGTTTTATTATTATATAGAATAACACCTGAGGACATTTCTGTAATAATTGACACCCAGCTTAGAATAGCTCCCGATATAATACCACTGGACATCATTGGCACTGTAATGCGTGTGAAGGTTTTTCCCTTCGATGCTCCTAGGCTGATTGCTGCCTCCTCAGTGCTAATGGGAATCTTCATTATAGCTGCCGTCGCTGATCGGCTGGTAAATGGCATACGCCGAATTGTCAGTGCTATTATCATAATTATCAAGGACCCCGTCAATGCAATCGGTTTCTTGCTAAATGTTATAATTAAGGAAATACCTATTACACCACCTGGCATAATATATGGCAGCATTGAAATCACGTCAATTGCGTTATTGAAGGCACTGCTTCTTCTTACAACAAGGTAAGCAATCAGAACAGCAATTACTATAATAACTGCCAGCGTAACAAGGCTTATAACTAATGTATTACTTATGGAACGGAACAGCATTTTTTCAATTGCCTTCTTATAATTAACAAGTGAATATCCTGGCCTTAGTACGCTGTTATTATAATTTCTAAAGGACATATTAATGATATATAATTGAGGAAGCATTGCTAATGCCACAAGAATATAACAGTATGCATTCATTAAAAATGCCTTTATTCCATGTACCTCCTTCGGTTCAACCGGATTGAGGGAGTTAATTGTAAACTTAAACTTGTTTGTTGCATACTTCTGGATAATGAAAATAATAGCTGTAACCAGAACGGCTATAACACTAATAGCTGCTGCAAAATGATAATCCGCGCCATTTTCACCAAGGTACTGATTGTATATTAATACTGGGAAGGTAGAATAACCTCTGCCAATCAAAACCGGTGTTCCAAAATCTGCAAAAGACCTCATAAACACCAGCAATGCTGCTGCAAGTATTGTAGGCATTGTCAAGGACATAACTACGCGGAAGAAGCGTTTTATCCCTTTACATCCCATACTTTCTGATGCCTCCAGCAGGGAGTTATCAATATCCTTAAATGCACCATTCATATATATGACAACTAAAGGAAATAGCTTCAGGGTTTGTACAAATACAATTCCATTAAAGCCATAAATAGAAACCCCATCAATTCCTATAGATCTCAGCATGGTAGTCACAACACCTGAATTACCAAGTAAAAGAACCCATGCATAAGCCCCAAGAAAAGGTGCTGACATAGTGCCTAACAGACATAGTATAAATAGTACCTTACGTCCCTTCAGCTTACTAAACGAGTAAAAATATGCAAATGGTATTCCTAACATCAGAGATGTTACTGTAACACTGACAGCAACCTTCAGGCTGTTGAAAATAGAACCGTAATAATATTTCTTTCCAAAAAAAGTCTGGAAGGCACCTAAAGTAAATTTACCATCCTTAAATACTGCCTCCTTCAAAAGATTACCAATAGGCCATACAAGGAAAAATAAAAATAACAACATTAAAACTATTGAGATGATTGTCCAACCATCATTCCTTCTTTTCGCATGCATGTATTAATCCTCCTCCTCACGAGCCCCATTCCTCGGAAGCTGAATAAAGCTTTCCACACCATCCATAATGCTTAGAGAAGTTTCTTCATTAAATATATTGGCCTTCCTGGCATTGACTCTCAGAAGAATCTTGTTGCCCGGCTGGATAATCTCCTCTACATCTGACTCTTGAATAACCTCTGCCTCTTCTCCTGTTTCAAGGCTGACAAAATAATGGGTATTTGATCCTAGAAATACGCTGTCATTCACTGTTGCCTTAATTCCGGAAGCGTTCTCATTATCCTGCATACTATGAATCTTTAGCTCCTGTGGTCTGACAGACACCATAACAGACATTCCATCGGTGCCTTCCTTGATATTCTCAAAGGGAACCTTATAGCCATTTTTAAATATAACTCCTGTTTCGTCTCCATCTTTATACAGTTTAGCCTTAATAAGATTTGATTTTCCGATAAAGGTTGCTACAAACAAATCAGCCGGTCTTTGGTAGATGTTTTTTGGTGTGCCGCAGTGACGTATTATACCATCCTTCATTACAGCAATTCTATCAGAAACAGCCATGGCTTCCTCCTGATCATGTGTAACATAAACGGTTGTAATCCCCACATCCTTCTGGATTTTTTTAATTACAGTTCTCATCTCAACACGGAGCTTTGCATCAAGATTGGAAAGCGGTTCATCCATTAACAGTACATCCGGCTGTATAACCAGAGCTCTGGCAAGGGCCACACGCTGCTGCTGACCTCCGGAAAGGCGGTCAGGCATCCTATCTGCATACTGATCTACATGAACAATCTTTAAAAATTTATCTGTCTCTTCTTGTATTGTTTCCTTATCAACACGCCTGTTCCTAAGTCCAAATTCTACATTTTTTCTAACTGTCATGTTCGGGAAAATGGCGTAATTCTGGAATACCATTCCAATATTTCTTTTGCTTGGATCCATATCATTTATTTTTTTATCATTAAAAAGAAAGGATCCACCTTCTATACTATTAAATCCTGCGATCATCCTCAGCAGGGTGGTTTTTCCACATCCAGATGGGCCAAGTAAAGTAAAGAACTCACCATTCTCAATTTTTAAAGATAAATCAGGAATTACCGTCACATTACCATACTTCTTAGATGCATGTTCGATTTTTATCCCTACACTCATTGATTTCGCTCCCTTCATGCTTTTGTACACATAGCTTACCTTTTGAGATAATTTTAAACAATTTTCTAATGTACAAACACCCAAAATCAATAACAAATAGCAAAAATACCAAACTCTTAGTATGGGAGCTGTTACTTCGTCTTTTTAAAATTCAAGTATATAGACATACAAAACAACAAAAGCTCCCTGCTGCAGCTGCAATAAGGAGCTTCTTACCTCTAAAAACATTGATATCTTCAGATCTTCTTCTGACACATTGCATTATATTCTTTCGGGCTGCAGCCCAAATATTTTTTGAATACAGTGTTGAAATATTTATATTCACCAATTCCGCACCGCCATGCTACCTCCTGAATTGGCAGCTTCTGCTCTGATATCATTAGAATTGCCTGTAGGATTCTATAGCGGTTGACATACTCCATAAATGTTGTTCCTGTTGCCTCCTTAAACTTCTTATTCAGAAAGGTATCGCTATAATTCAGCTCCTTTACAACATCCTTCATTACGACTTTCTGGTTATAATGCACTTTTATATAATCAAGCATCTGCTTAACAAGGGTATCACTCCCACCATATACGATCTCAGTCTCTTTCATGAAATTAGCTGTCAGCTTTTGAGCTGAGTAATTACTTTCAAAATAAGCCATCCTCTTATCACACTCCTTCCTGGCCTTTTCAACAGCTTTAATGATTTCATTACGCTTTAATGGTTTTAGTAAATATCCAAGCACACCGTATTGAATAGCTGTCTGGGCATATTCAAAATTAGAATACCCAGAAAGTATAATTGCAGAATACTCAGCCTCTTCATATGTCCGGCGGATCATCTCCAGGCCATCTACCACTGGCATATTTATATCAGTTATCACAATATCCGGACGGCACTCTAAGATTTTTCTTATTCCTTCCTCACCATTAGAGCACTCGCTTATTATTGTACAGTCCAGCTCCTGCCAGTTTACTGAAAATATCAAACCTTTTCGAATTATATCCTCATCCTCTGCTATTAACACCCTATACATTGATTTTCTACTCCTCATCATTCTTTTTCTGCTCAATTACCAGAATAACCTCAAAGCCTGAGCCCTCATGGTTTCGTATTTCAATACCGCTCCTTGTGCCGTAGCTTAGGTATAGCCGTCTTGCAATGTTGTGAAGTCCCAGTGACTTTTCCTTATGAGCTATTTGATTAAGTGAGCCTGATAGCTCCTTTGCCTTATTTTCCGGCATGCCAGGGCCATTATCAGATACACGAAGGGTGAGCAGCCCATCTGTGACTTCTCCATGTATGTCTACAATAATATCCGTTTGTGCTTTAAAACCATATTTTATGCTGTTTTCTATAATTGGCTGTAGAAGAAGCTTTGGTATCATACACTCATCGCATTCCTTATCAAAGCTGATGTTACAGGAAAAGCGTCTTCCAAACCGCATCCTTTGTATATAAAGGTAATCGTTAATGTACTCCATATCCTCTCTAAGATGGACGCTGCTCGAATCATTGCTTACACTATAACGTAATATATGTACCAGCTTTTCTATAAGCTCTTCCGCTTTGTCCGCGTCTATTACCACAAGGTTCCGAATAATCTCCAACGTATTGTATAAAAAGTGAGGATTCATCTGTGCTTCCAGCTGCCCCTTCTCAAGTGCCGAATTAAGCACAATCAATTCTGTGTTCCGGCTGTTGAGCTCCCGCACACTATCAAGCATTCGGTTAATACGATGGCCTACTTCATCAAACTCATCCCTGGTATTCATATGAATCCTATGGCTATATTCTCCGTTCTGTATCATTCTGATTTCCCTAACAAGCCGGCTAACCTGGGTTGCATTGTATTGTGCCATGCTATGACTCATCCATTTGGCCAGGTTGTACCATAACAATCCTATAATAACTATAACGCCAATTCCAATCACCATCGTATTATTCTTAGGATAGTAGACCATGGAATAAATGGTTACACCATATTCCGGGAGATTCTCATTTTTTACCCAATATCTTTCATTGTTATATGTACAGACTATACCCTTTTGAGGAGTAAACTTTCCTGATTGATTTGCAAAGCCTGCTTTACTTCGATAGATTACATTGAGCCGCTGGTCAACAATAACCCCATCATAATTTTTGTCTGAAAGGTAAAAATTCCAGTCTGTTCCCAAGACATACAGGCTAATATATCCAATTAATACTCCATTCTTATATACTGGTTTTACAAATAGGTAGTCAGAGTACCTATTTGTATCGAAATATACTGCAACATAAACATCATCTGAACCAGAGTTTTTTGTATTATAGCAAACAGCACGGTTATAGTTTATCAGGTACTCTGAAAGCTCATCCTTTGAAAAATTCGAGTATAATATATTTTCTTCCTCACTCATAAGAATCACTTTATTTCCCACTTTGCTTTTAGAATTAAACTGGTTAAATATATCTTCAAACCTAGTGGACAAAGGATTCTGTACTTTTTCCTGGAAGGATGATAATGTACTGCTCTCCTGAAGAAAATCCACACTCTGGTTATACAGCTGGAAATAAACATCCTTTAGCATGGCTAAATTGGTTTTTGCATTCATCTCATTGGTACTGAAAGTCAAAAAAAAGAAGCCTGATAAAAAAAGCATCATGCCAAGCAAAATCTGAACTAATATTCTTTTATTTACAGACTTTTGAAGTTCCTTAACAAATAAATTTGCAGTATAATCCTTGCTGGATTTTTTTTTCGGCTGCGATTCCATTGCATACACCCTCATGATATTATTCATATAAATATTAATTTCTTATATTTCATTAATATTAGCATTTAGTAAATTTAATGTCAACATTCCTTAAATTTCTACATTATATGCCTACAACCACTGTTTTATTCTTAAGTAATGCTTCTTTAACTCCTCTTATTACTTCTTTTATACAATTGTTCTCACTACTGTTTTCAACAAAAATACCTTGTAATCCTTTCTGATTACAAGGTATTAATTCTTCTTAACCTTTTCTATTGTGTTATAAATAACTGAACCCAGGCATAGCCGGTATAGCCAATCCTATCAACTTTTTTTACACCAATAATGATTCCCTTAAATTCAGGTTTAAGTATATTATCTCTATGCCCAGGTGAATTCATCCATCCATCCATTACGCTTCCAGGAGTAGCATAGCCCTTGGCGATGTTTTCACCAGCCCATGTATAATTCACACCAATATCCTTAAAAACAGTAAAACAGCTGTTTCCATCAGGTCTGGTGTGTGAAAACGTATTTAGAATTTCCTCTGCACGGATGTCTGCAGCCTTCTGCAAATCAGAACGATAGATCAGCTTGGACAATCCATTGGCAGCACGCTGCTCATTCACAATGCGGAACACCTCGTTTATCATCCCAGATACGGTTGATGTAAGCTTTGGGATGGTTTCGGTTTCACTATAACTACACCGCGAGCATGTACGCTTTTTAACACCAGCTGTATCAGCAGTTGGAGGGGTAACAGTTTCCCAAGGGCCAAGGTTGTGTCCTAGTGGTGATTTAACATTAATCTTTTGTGTCTCACCACAGGAGCAGCACTTCAAGGTGTAGCCTCCAGAAGTGCAGGTAGGCTCAACTAGCTTTGTAGTTGTCCAGCTATGTGTGTGAACTGGCTGGGTTGATGTGGGGGTAGCTATAGCATTAGGTGTTGTTTGAGCAGCAGACGTTGTTATAGGCGTAGGTGCAGTTGTTGTAGTAGGCGTAGTTATTGGGACCGGTGGTGCCATACCACCATCTTTAACATGGACAGATAATTGTGGTGTAATATGATTTTTAATATTACTTACTTTTTTAAGTTTACACCCATATATAGATATAGATAAAATAAGCACTAAAAATAAGACCAGCACCTTTTTTAATCCCATCATCCAGCCCCCATACTCATTATTATTACGCAATACTATTTGGAATATTATAACATACCATAATTTTACATACAATCGTATGCTATATTTAATCCATGTTAAGCCCACAATTGTAAGCTGAGTTTCCAGCAGAAGCAGTATTAGCCTTACACAAAACGGTTAAAAGAACATATCTCTGTCCATGCCAAAAAATAAAATTGTTGTATTTACAAGCGTATCAGGCTCCAGCAAATCCAGCATAGCGTTTGACACCATAGCTGCAGAAAGCCAGAGGCAGATGAAACCTGGAACACTGGCATGGTGGATATGACATTGTTCAAGCCTGGCAACTGGTACTGGTAGCAGTATTTGTACTCAGGCCTGTTTGACCCAGATAAGAAGCTGAAGGATTATACAGAAATAGAGCGTAACCTTCTTCTTTATGGTGCAGAGAGAAAGGGAGGAAAACGTGTCAGTAAGCGTGTAGAGGGTATATATAACCAGTTTACCCGGTTGATACTTAACAGGGACCTGTCTGATAAAAGCGAAGCCACTCAAAGCCGCGCATCCCAGCTGATTATTCCATTTGCTCTTTGCCCATAAATATAGATATATTTAAATATTATTAATGAACCTATAACCTCACAGCAGAATAGTATGTAAAAGTATATTTTCATTATAAATACATTCCTGATTCGGAGGACATATATATGCATATTGTGTCTGCTATTTTTCTTGGCATTTCAACCAACCTTGATAACCTTTTAATTGGCTTTTCATACGGACTTCAGTGCAAAAGGATCCCCGTTAAGGCTAATCTTCTAATCGGATTAATATCTGCTCTCGCAACATATGTTTTTTCCTTAGCGACCTCATTTTGTGAGCACTTAGGACGTTGTCCAAATATTATAGGTGGTGTTGCAATTATACTAATTGGTTTATGGCCATTTATTTCAAAGAAAGGTTCTGATGATGAAAGCACTACAATCAGAACAGGCTTTAAAGGCATGATGATTCTTGGAGTTAGTCTTGCAATAAACTGTATTCCAATTTCCATCGGAGCAGGACTTACAGGAGTCTCTCCTATTGTAGCATCAGTTTCGGTGGGCTTGTTTAGTATAATATTTGTGGGAGCGGGCAATTATTCGGCAATGAAAACAAAAAAGCTTCCCATAAGATCACGGTTTCTAGAAGTGCTGGGTGGATCAATTATGATAGTACTTGGCATAATGGAAATCTTCTTCTAAAATCACCCTATATTTTTATTCATTAACCCATGCACCTTAGCAAATAAGGTGTATGGGCTACAAACATTCTTGCCACACCTTTATATTTCTAGACTAGGCTTTGAGACCTATAATTGCCTGTCTTAAAATCCATTTTCCATTCATTATATTCATAATCCTCAGGCATTCTTATATAGCATCCTATGGTGTCATCTCGTTTGCGATTTACTATGCCTGATATATTTTTGTTGTCCACATTGCCCTCTGCAACTGTTAAGCTTTCAGCTGTACATGAAAGGACAACTCCCATATGATCACACCATGTACTGTTTTCCGGTTTGTTTTCCCTTGGTATTATGTTTTTATACAAAACGATATCCCCTCGCTGTGGAGTGTACCCATCCTTTTCATATTTACAATAGCCGTATCTGTGAGCCCACTCATACCATGCTATTACACATGCAAAGCGGTAATTTGCGATTTCCTTAGCTGTATGAGGGGTTCTCAGTGGCAGCTTTAATCCTGCCTTTATGCAGCAGTGAAAAACGAAGGCTGCACACCATGCATGGTCTAGTTCATTAAAAGCAGTCTGTTCAGGATAATATTTAATTATTTCCATGTACTCAGGATTGTTTCTTGCTGCAGAAATATGCTTAGCTGCAAGCTTCTCAGCAATGTCCCCCACACAGCATTGATTGAAGGAAGCTTTGACTCTTTTACCATCCGTCAGCTTTGTTTCCGGTACATCAATACCAATTTCGTTAGCAACACTCTTCAGACGGGGCTCACAAAAATCCTCATATGTAACATCATAAAGATAGCGCTCCAGAATATCACAGTCCTTTAGCAGCTCATCATAAGCATCGTGCACATGCTCCTTATCTGCATGATGGTATATTGCAGATTTTATTGTTGTCTGCTCATATTCAGAAAAAAGCCCGACAAGGTCATATTTAAAGGCCACACGTACCATCTCAGCACCATTATGGGAATGTAGGGCCCGCACTCCTGTCTTATATGAATACACATCATGCAGAAGCCCTGTTATTGTAGCAATTTCCGGATTTAGGCCACGTTTTTTCGCTAGCAGAGCCATGCATTCAGCCACCCCATATGAATGGATATATGCTTCTCTTTTTTCCGTCATATCCGGAATGCTCTCAAATACGCTGTTAACGTAGTTCTGTACCTTTTCTATCCTGCTCATAATATGCCTCCCCCCTGTTACCTCTACATAATCCTATAAAATTATATTAATATAATAATTCATAACTTACAATTCATTCTAAGTACGGTAATCACATGGCAGCAATATATTAACCAAAACTATAAAACCTCAACAACTAATTGAAGCTTAAATCAACCCAATTTATGAAATTTGAAAAAAGTCATTCCATTTATTGATAACTTATGGTATCTTGAATAATATGTATTAAAATATTCTATGGAATTTTTAACGATAAAAGTACTCTTGCAGTTTTTGCATATATAAAGGAGCAATATAATGAAGTCTATTTTTATTCTTTTAACAAAATCTGATACCTATGTATCTAAGATTATAAAGCTGACCACATCTGATACCTACACCCACGTCTCCATTTCATTTGATGAGAGTCTTCAGCCGCTTTATAGCTTTTCCAGGAAGTTTGTTAACCTTCCCCTGCCTGCAGGACTTCGCACAGAGCCACTTACCAAGGGTTTTTATAAGAAGTATGACTATATACCCTGTGCACTGTACGAGCTTAAGGTAGAGGATGAGATTTACGCTGCTGCCAAGCAGCAGGTTGAAAAGATGATGGTCAAAGCCCCCATATACCGATTCAGTGTCATTGGCCTGATTTTATGCCGGCTGGGCATACCATTTCACAGACAGCGCCACTACTTTTGCTCTGAATTTGTAAGTGAGGTTTTACACCGAAGCAATGCTCTTCTCCTTCCTAAAGAGCCTTGTTTAATGAGGCCTAATGACTACACAAAGATTCCAGGGCTTTCCTGTTTATTTGAAGGGCAGCTATGTATGCTGATTGAACGGGGAAACAGGATGGCAGTAGGCCTATAGCTATGGCCTAATCACACCCTCAACATGTAAAAAGCGGATTTTTCTATAAGGATATGTGGAAAGCGGACGGTAGTCCGAATCATCGGTGTGAGCTGCCACCAGAATATCTCTGGGACGAAATGGTGCTGACACAGCAACAACAACTGGAGAATGATGAAATTCCCTTTCTGTATATGATAGCTGCACCAAATCCCCAGGCATTAATTCATTGATTCGACATTCCCGTGCTTTGGGACCTACTGAGTTGGCAGAGCGTGTGAGGAAATTGTATAGGTAAGTTACTCCAGTCCAGGCTGGTGCCTTCTGGTTGGCATTTATATAATACCAGCCATAGGTTGGTGTAAAATTCATAATACCGCTTCCCGCAAACAAGCATTGGGAAGCAAAATTAGTACAATCTCCACCTATATCATCATAGTTATAATATAAAGGATTTCTACTATATGCCCACCTGTGGGCATATACAACAGCACTCCTACGGTCATAGTCCATCACTAATTTCATAGTATCATCTCCCCTTTATATTTATGCTATGAACCTCCAATTAAATATGTGTTAAAAGCTTATTATTTCCTACGAGTATTTTGTAAGGTTACTTGCATTATATGTCTATTAAAATTTTATAAAATCAAAAGAGGATACTTTACATGGATTCTTCAAAAGGAAAGGAACTGAAAAACGCTTAAAAACAAAGCTGTTATAGGTAGTATATACTGCATTCAGTGCAGTGGTAATGATCATATATGAATAAAATCAGCAAACCACCTGTTGAGTATAAGAAATGCATTTGAGTTTTCAGTTGATACAAATTCCTGTACGGAACCATCAACGCGTACAGAGTAGGATAAATATGGAATACGATCATTATCTTTTGTAGTTCTTGAGGAATTAAGGAAGAAAGAACCTAAACAGAAAAGCATTTTTCAAAGGACATTGATACTATAAAATCTGACAGGAAAAGTACAACAATAACGATATTTGAGTAATAGGGTAGATGGAAGGCGTTAGCCCTCGCACCTCCCATTGCACCGTACGTACGGGTCTCGTATACGGCGCTACATAACCGTAGATGCTACTGCAATTAACCGAGGTAATAAGCTAAAGGGTCGACCAGTGCCGGTCGGCTCTTGTTTTCTTTTGCGAGCACCTTCGGCGATAATAGAAAATTCACTACATTCATTCCACATTTTCTGTACCAACCAAGTCGAGAATTGGCTACTTTGCAAATATCTCCATCCGTGAGGTTGCATCTGAATATTTTGTTCAGTTTCATCAGATTTTGATAGATTGTCTTTGGCTTCTTCCATCGCTTCATAATTACCACCCGAACCTTATGGCGTAGCCATTGCCCGAATTCATCCAGAAAGCCCTTCATACTTCCGATGCGGTAATAGTTTATCCGCCCTCGGATTACTTGATTTAGTTTGGCGAATGTAGTTGCAAGTGGAATTGCCGCCGCTCTCGTTCTTACTAATACTTCTCTGCATTTGGCATATAGTCATGCTTTCCTGTCATTGAGAGGTCTGCATTTCCATTCATCTTTACTTTTCCAGAATCCAAAATCGAGAAAGGAGCCTCCCTTTGGTCTTGTGACTTTGGTCTTTGTAGCGTTGACTTTCAGAAATAGTTTCCTCTCAAGCCAGCTTACTGCCTATTTCATTACTCTGTCTGCTGCCATTTCGCTTTTTACAAATATGTTGCTATCATCGGCATATCTTACGAAATGCAGTCCCCTGTTTTCAAGCTCCTTGTCAAACTTGTCAAAGTAGATGTTTGATAATATCGGTGATAACGGGCCTCCTTGCGGGACTCCGTCCTCCGTTGGACTTACCAGTCCATCCTCCATAACTCCTGATTGCAGGTATGCTCTTATCAGGTGTAATGTTTCGGCATTTTTGACTTGTTCCCTCAGTATCGAAATTAAATTATCGTGATTTATCGTGTCAAAATACTTTTCGATGTCAAGGTCGATTATCCATTCGTATCCATCATTAAGATATTCAAGAGCTTTTGCTACCGCAGTATGACAGCTTCTGTTTGGTCTGAAGCCGCATGAGTATTCACTGAATACAGGTTCATAAATTATTGACAATTGCTGTGCCACTGCTTGTTGAATTACTCTATCACTTACTGTTGGTATGCCTAACGGCCTTTGTTTACCGTTCGGCTTAGGAATGTATACCCGTCTGACAGGTTGCGGCTTGTATTTGTTTGATTTGATAAGAGCTTTTATTCTTGCTCCGTTCTTATCAAAGTATTCATCGAGCTCATCCACATTCATCTTATCGATTCCTGCCGCACCTTTGTTTTGCTTGACCGATTCTATTGCCGCTTTGAAATTCTGTTCACTTAAAATCTCGTCAATTAATTCCATTGATGCTCCTCCTTCTGTTTGTAGATGTATTCGGAATTATCCCACCGCCCTTTTGCCATTGGAGATTACGATTCTCCATTTTAGGCATATCTTCGATTTCTGACTGTCCGAACATTGCTTGCAGTGATTCGCACTACAGTTACATTAGGTCCTTCGGCATTTGGTGACTTCACCTACTATGACCTCAGCTGACTCCCGTCTGTAAACTTTATATCGCACATATCTTTCGATATGCCAAGCGGGTCTCTCGGGGTAAGACACAAATCTTTCACTCCACAACCTCTTGATTTACTGCTTCGGTTTTACGTTTACATTAGGACTTTGGCTTGTATTGCAGCCTTATCCACCGTTTAGCCTTATATCAAGTTTGTGTTCCTAGGCTCAAGAGCTTTGCTACACCGCTTCCTCCCCTCCTGACATTGCTGTCAGCAGCTTGCGGTTCACTACACTTGGCGGTAACTACCCGTGACAGGACTTTCACCTGCTATATTTGTGTCATGCCCGACACACAATAATAAAGGGTTTACTGGTTTATTTACAAAACCAGTAAACCCTTTCATTACCTTGGATAAGCATTCCTTAACTCCCTTAAAAAAGCCTTTTGACTGTCATAATCATTAAAAGGAATTATATCAATTCTGTTGTTATCATTGAGATACTCTCTAATTGGTGTTATTTTATCTTGCTTCATCATGATATAACATTTGGGTAAAATAGCACTACTTTGATTCCATTTCAGTGAACTATTTAAATCATCAATTATATCCTCAAAATGCGGATCACTTCCACCATACCCAACAAAAAGAACCGAGTTCTGAATGAAAATTGCACTTATTAGCAACCTAAAACCAGGATTATGTTTCATAATGTTTAAGTAGTCTTGCTTTGTTAATACAACTCTGTCAAGTTTAAGGTCTGAAATCTTTCCATGAGCATGTATTATAGCAGTTTTTCCTGAATAAATCGCCGCTGATAATTCCTGATAATCCACATAACTATAAGACCTGGTAAGCAATTCATTATATCCATTTTTTTTAGCTGCTTCTTCCAGGAGGTTGTCATAATTAGTCGTAATAATATGAGCATATTTTGTTGATACAAGAAGCTCGTGATACTCATTACATGATACACTATAAAACAGCTTATTTAGTTCATCATCAAAAAAACCAATGTTAGCACCTTTTGACTGACAATATTTTACCTTGTCTTTAAGTGCAGTAATCGTATCAATTAAGCTTCTGTCTTTATAGTGTCTAGCATCTTCGATTATTGCAGAGAATTTCAATGAGTCATCCACACTATCATTTAGCAACACACATATTTCGATATATTTATCAATAAATCCATCCCAATCTGGCAATCTCGAATCAACAGAAATGCCTGATCCGGCAAAAACACTTAATCTATTCTCATATAATAACTCTTTCAATTCTTCCATTGCTTTTTCTGGTGTTAATGTCATGACTACACCTCCCTAATGGAACTTTGTTAGCTATTATTTAAAGACATTATTTAAAGACGATTTATAAACATACTAGCTATCGACCTCCCCACACTGCAATATATGCTGTAACACATCTAACATTCCACTCAACAAGCATCTTTTGTGAAATGTTGAAGTGAACATTATTCTCAATCAGGTAATTAAAAAATTCCGTATAAGTAGTAAGGTAAGCTGAAAGCCTTCTCTTATCTATTGTAGTTTTACTATTTGAAATATCGATTAGATGGTTTAAAAAAGAATTACTTTTTCTAATAAAGACATCCATCATTGTACCAACTTGAGTTTTGTCATATTCACTTATTACAAGTCCTATGAGGTTGCTACACGATAAAACAAAGAAATATCCTTCGCTACATGAAGCAGAATAAGCACGACAAAAATTTTTTCTAAGCTCTAGTTTATGAAGCTTTCCAATAATTTTATATCCATTTTTCTTAAGGTCATGGTTACTAGCGATAACAGATTTAAATTTCATTTTTACCCCCACATCTATACCCTTTTTCATTGACTTTTATGATAAACTTAAGCTAAAGCTTATCATAACTTTTACATATTTTTCCATATAGTATATTTATTGTATCATGCTGTTCTAAAGAAAACAAGACTACTCTATCGGATAAAAATATGTTTTTATCGTGTTGGTATAATCAGCTAGTGTTATACTCAAAATTTAAACGTTACACAATGCATCTTCAGAAATACAATATTTTTTCATATTCTAACATAAATCATTCTCTTCTTTATAGTATTATGGTAAAAACAGATTTTCTGATACTCATATACGGAAATCAGACTCTAATCCCTATCATCGGTAAGGGCTGTCAACAGAAGTACAAGGATAAAGATTTTTGAGTAAGTACAAGCACACTAAAACGTAGTATGGCAAAATGACCGCCCTGTCTGACTCCTCAGACATGGCGGTAAAAAAAATGTTATGATTAAAGTTTTGACGTCATTTCTGACAGGACTTTTCAATTCCTATTTAATTTATCTATTATAGCCTTCTCTGCGTTTTTTAATGCTGAAAGTGATAAGATAACCACCAGAAATAAAGATTATTGCCATCCACAGCATCAAATCCTTCGTGTCTCCGCTATTAGGAGAATCTGGCCTATTCTTGTTATCCTCGATTTTCTTCAGTAGACAGTCACACTCGTCAACGATTTTTTGTATGGCTTCCTTTTCTTCTACTGTTGCGATAGTAGCCATTAGTACCTGTGATTACAATATCCTTATCTTCAATTGCTTTTAGTGCTATCACAAAGCTTGCCTTAGCATCACAACCGTTGTAATCGGAGGTCCCAGCCACACCTGCCTTTACAAAGTAGGTTGCTGCTTTTGTGGGAACCGTCTAGGTATATACCTCATTTTCGCTATCGCTGTAGATGAATACAGGTGTGGCAGACAGAGTACTGGCTTTTTCGCCAAATGTCCAGCCGTCCATAGTAATACCACTGATGGCATTATCCGTTGCTGCATTGATGGTGAATGCATTCTGACCCGTCACAGTGTTGTGGCTTGGCGCAGACATCTCATAATAAACCGTACATGTCCTGGCTGTAGTAAATTTAGGTACAGCGGTTAAGTCATAGCTTATGCCATCCATAACAGTTTCAGCAGGATTAAAGAACTGCCGATGTGACAGCGAAACTTGGAACCATGGTCATCACCATACATAATGCTAAAAAAAGCTCAAAAGTCTCTTTTTCATTAATAAACTCCCTCCTTACTTAGAATACTGAGTAAAATTTTAAAGGCATAACTATCTTTCTTATGGCCTAAATTTGCACATTCCTTTTGAGTCCTCATCAATGAATTTTGATTGAAAATCTGCATATTCACAATAACGGCATCTTCTCAAATAAATAAAACTCCCTTCCCTCTGTAAGAAAAAAGAACAGCTGTCTCCTGCAGAAATTTGTACAGCCTTTAATCTCCGCTCTAAGCTAGCAGTATGGTCAACTGCTAAAGTAGGTTTTTTCTCCAATTCTTATTCCTCCAATCACCTTTTGGATTTTTCATTTTTCAAGATTATGATACCTTAATTCCTTTTATTTTTACGGATTACTGCACATAACAACGGTTATTTTGCACAAGACGGCACAAGAAAAAACACCCTATGACAAATTGTCAAAAGGTGCTTTTTTCTGCTCTTTTATTTTAAGGGCAACACTATTCGGGTGATAAATATACTCTTTTCCTGTGAGAAGCTCACCATGCCTCCATGGTGTTTTACAGTAGCTGAAACGCTGAGCATCCCTGTTCCGCCATTTTCCTTTTGTGAAAGAGGCATCGAATTCTCGTCGAATTTCGTTTGTCCGAATACACTGTTTTGCAGCTCTATTTTTAGCTTATAACTGTCATACTCTGCAAAAAAACGAATAAACCCATTATTTGCTTTCTGATTTTCGCAAGCATTTATAGCATTTTCCAGAATATTAGACAGCATAGAGCCCATCTCAGTATCTGACAGTGGAAGAAACTTTGGTATATCTGCCCGTACACCAAAGGAAATACCAAGGCTTCTTGCCTTACGGGTATATAAGCGCAATACAGCATTTGAGGTTGTATTTTCACAAAAGGTTTCCAGTGACCACTGAGATAAATCGTTAATCTGTCGCTCTAAATATTCCTCAGCCCCTTTTATATCACCAGAAGTCAGATACTCTAAGACAAGTGAATTATGATGCCGCAAATCATGGCGGCTTTGTCTGGCAGACTGCAAAAACTCGTCATATGAGCAAAGCTCCGATTCAAGCAGGCTTCGCTGAGCCTCTGATTTGATTTTTTCTTCACGCAAGGCATATTCGTCTGAAATAATTTTAAATGAAACAAATATTCCTATATATAGGCATACTTCTATTACTATAAGTAGTAAAATAGGAACATAGTTTTCTGTCAAAGCTTTTTCAATATCATCCCCCATTAAGTAATATAGGAAATTAACAAATAGCGAAATTGTAAGTAATGAATAAACACTCCAATGTTCGGCAATTTTATAATAAAAGGGTCTGATAAAGTGCCAAAACAACGCTGCTATAGAGCAAAAGAATATAAGCCGCAGAATACTATTGCTCCAATATGGATAAGGAAAAAAATCACAAAGATAGTAACTTACAAAAACGACCGTAGCATAGACGTTTATAACAGTAATGAAGCTAAAGCACCATTGCATAACATAATCCAAAAATAACGGTTTAAGAAGTACTGCGATAGCCATCAGCATTATTAGGTCTACCACTACCACCATGCTATAGTTACCTTGCAAATAGAAAAAATAATCTACCACAATATTACTCATAACAATTGCAGCAGTCACTGTCATATAAATCCACTTATTTTTATATTTTGGCTTAGACATAGTATACATTAAAACTGCAATCATTATATTAGTAACAAAACAGCGAAACAAATCAGGAAGTATCGTACTCATTGATTGCTACCTCCGAAGGCATAGGCAAAATATTTGTCTTTCAATTCCCGGAAGCTGCGGCGTGCAATGGGTACGCTTTTGTTGCCATGCAGCTTCATACAATCTGGCTGGATTGTATGGACAGCTTTAAGGTTCACGATATATCCTTTGTATGGGGACAGAAATTGATGTGGTGATAGCTCCTCCAGCTGTTCCTGCAAGGAATTGAAGGCTTCTCTTATGGACAATGTATCTCCTTCCTTTAGATAAACCTGTTGCTCATGCTTATAGCTTTCTATGTACAAAACGTCGTCAATATCCACAGTTTTTATACCTCCTCCCGTCAGTTTGAAGGACAGCTTAAGAACATTACTCCTCCCAAAGGGGGTTACAGCTCTATCCATTGCCTCGTCAAACTCTACTTGTGTAAAAGGCTTTACAAGATAGTGGGCGGCATTAAGAGAAAATGCCACAACAGCAAAATCATCACTGGTGGTCAGAAAAATAATTTCCGTTTTATCCTTTCGTTTCCGTATTTCTTTTGCTACCTCTATACCGCTAATACCAGGCATGAAAATGTCCAGAAGCAGAATGTCCCACCCTCCATTTTGATTCATCTCTTCCATGAGCAGCATAGGATTATCATAACAGGAGACCTGTATGGAGTAATCACTATAGGTTTTGAAATATTCTTCAACGGCCTTTTTAACCATACATTTCTGCTCATAGCTGTCATCGCAAATGCAGATTTTAAGCATAAATCCCCCTCCAATGACAAAAAT
>JAEZLD010000078.1 GCA_023415335.1 Bacillota bacterium
TTGGAGCAGGAGCCACAGGGGACTATGACAATGATTTCTCTATGGTATTAAGCCCCAGCAGCGGAGGCACAAGCAGGTACCTGACCACGCCAAATTCCAATGCCTTCAACGTTATCATGTATAACAACACCTTCTCCGGTGTCTTCGGTGACCAGCACATGGGTGGAATCGAGCTGCTTCTCAATGGATATCGTATAGCCACCAACGGCGATATCCATTATCTTCCTACGCCTGAGCAGTGGGATGCAACCCCGGCACCCACTCCTGGCACCAAAGCCTTTGACGAAAAAACAAACACTATCACGGTTCCTATGAACTTCAAAGGCGCATCGGATGGAACGCTAACTTATAGCTATAAGCTAATTGCAACCCCAGAACCGGGCGGTGTCGTGATCTCCGTCGTGCTTACCTCGGACATTCCGGCAGAGCTTGCTGGGAAGGCCAGGTTTAATCTGGAGTTTATCCCCTCAAAATACGAAAGCAAGTCTTATCAGGCAGATAGCACCGGCAATGGTACATATGATACCTTTGGCGTTTTCCCAATGGCTCCCCAAAGTACAATGGAAGAAACTGAACGCCCAGACCTGGACCAGGCATGGTATGTTGAGGACTGGAATACCGATAGGGGGGAATCACAGCCAGTTGCGTTTGCAAAGGGATATGGGTTCTCATTTGCACCTGAGGACGAGCAGTGCAATATCAGCATTACTTCTGACTCTGGCGAACTCGAATTGTTCGACGGCCGCGACCGCGCACAGAACGGCTGGTATGTACTCAGTGGCCTGATTTCAGGCGGCAAAAATGGCGATGTGGTAGCAAAATGGCATATCAATCCCAAGGTTGAACAGAACTGGGTGCGCGAACCCAACGTAGCATTCAGCCAGGTAGGATATTCTCCTAACCAGGAGAAGTTCGCGGTAATAGAGCTGGACAAGTATGATAATAACTATTCCAAGACCGCTTCCTTGCTCCATGTAAATGCAGACGGTTCTTTGGATGAGGTATACTCGGCCAATGTCACCGCACCCGTTTCATGGCAGCGGTATAAATATGTAAACTTTGACTTTACCAGTATTACCCAAACTGGTATGTACGTTATTCAATATGGTGATCAGAAAACGGAAGTATTCCCGATTGCAAACGACGTATATAATGAATCCTGGCAAACGGCTCTGGACGGCTTCCTCACAGTCCAAATGGACCATATCGAGGTTCGTGACGGTGACCGTGTCTGGCACGGAGCTGCACATATGGATGACGGCAGCATAGGGCCTCTTGGTGCTTCCTGGTTTGATGGGCAGAGCATGCCTTCAACAATGCCAGCTTCCATCACAGAGAAGGGCATCACTTCTGGGCAGCATATATCCGGACTAAATGTTGGCGGATGGTATGATGCAGGCGACTTTGACCTTCAGGGGCCCAGAGAAACTGAAGTGCTTCAGGACCTTATTTTCGCAGCTGAGGCCTTCGATAACATGAACGGCCTTGACACTCTCTCTGTAACGTGGGATGACAAAACGGGTGGTGTGGCAGAGATGCACAAGCCTGATGGGATTCCTGACATAGTACAGCAGGTTGCCCATGGAATAAAGTATGTTCTGGCACAGTACGATGTTCTGGGTGGCTACGGAGGAACAATGGAATTACGTACCCTGCGCCAGTACACCCACCTGGGCGATGCTTCTTCTGATACAGACGGTTATATATATGACCCATCCCTTGGCGTCAATGAAAAGGTTGAGCGGGACGGTATAATATATTCCGGCAATCCTGACGACCGTCAACTACTGCTCGGTCAGTGGGGAGGCTTTACTAGTACTCTTACTGGCACAACCTCCGCGGATATAGCAGGAGCTGCATACGTACTGTATGATTATTATCCTGAACTTGCAAATAAATGCCTGAAAACCGCACTGGAGATATGGGATAAAGAGAGAAGTTCAAAAGCGGCAGACCTAAACACCGAATGGGGTACATTGGTTCAGCTGATTCTTGCAACCAACAAGATGGGAAGCAGCAGATTTGACGAGTTCAAGACCCGTATTTCATCGCTTTTACCCACAGCATTTAACATTACCACCAGCCCTTGGTGGGGCACAACGTACGGCATAAGCTCAAGATACGATGCCATGTTCATCATGGATCTCATGGACGATTCCTTTAAAACCAAGGTGGCAGATGCTGTCACAGCATATGCAGCTACGGTAAGCTATCCTACTGAAACCAGCCCATTTGGCGTGCAGTGGACCACCGGCTCCGGCTGGGGTGGAAGCCCGACTATAATTGGTTTTGGACAGCGCTTGGGAATCATGTACAAGTTCTTCCCCGATATTACTACATTGAAGACATACACCCTCCGCGCTGCAAACTACATCCTCGGCAGACACCCTGTCACAAACAATTCATGGGTGTCGGGAGTAGGTACGAAGTCTCACCTGCATCCATATAACAGCAACCGTGCGGACGAGTCCTTTATTCCGGGCTCCATTCTTCCTGGACACATTACCTACGCCCCCGATGTAGTGGAGTCACTTGATGACTTTAACTTCCTATGGTTTGAAAACGAGTCTATCATCAACTACCAGTCCAAGTGGATTTCAGTAGGTATGGCTGCCAGCATGATAGCCAATGAGCCTTCTACTACGACTCAGGCTCCGACCAAGGACTTTAGCAATAACTTCATGATGAATGTTAACAAGACGAGCTCCACGGATGGATATCTGCAGACTCAGGGCTTCAACCTGTTTATGTATAACAACACCTACGACGCTGAACTGGGTGACGAAAAGAATGCAGGCATCGAGCTTGTTCAGTCAGGTTACCGTATTGCCACTAATGGCGACATTAGCCTGGAGAATATTCCAGATAAGCTGGATACCGCCAGCATGCCTGTACTTAACAGCCGTAAGGTTGATGGTGCAAAGAACACCCTCAGCGCTAACCTAACTATTCCTGCAGTATCCAACACACCGGCAGTTAATTACACACTGAAGGCAGAGCCTGAGGCTGGCGGAGTTAAGCTCACAGTTAAGCTGGACAACTCTCTGCCAGAGAATCTTGTAGGCAAAGCGGGCTTCAGTCTGGAATTTGCTCCAGCGCAGTTCATCAGCAAGAGTTTCCAGGCCGATGCTGACGGCGATGGCAAATATGATACCTTCGGCGTATTCCCGCTGGTTGCCCAGGATGACAGTGATAAAGCCAGCAAGGAGCCACTACCTATAGCAGTCGGTAAGAAGATGACCTTCGCTGCTGAGGACAATGAAAACCGTATCCGAATTACCTCGGACAATGGTGATCTGGTCCTTTATGATGGACGCAACAATAGTCAGGACGGCTGGTTTATACTCCGCACCATGATTCCAGCAGGCAAGACTGAGGTGGTATGGCATATCAGTCCTGACGTAAATCAGGATTGGACCAGGGAACCCAATATTGCCCATAACCAGTCTGGATATGCGCCAGACCTTTCCAAGGTTGCTGTAATCGAACTCGATCCTAAATTCAACGCACCAACCACAGCGTATGTTGACCGCTTGAATGCGGACGGAACCTATACCACAGTATTCTCAGGCAAGATCGGTAAAGCTACCTCAAGTGGCCGGTATGTATACAGGAATTTTGACTTCTCCTCTGTCAAGGATACTGGCATGTATGTAATCCGCTATGCCGAACAACGCACTGAGCCGTTCCCAATAGCTAAGAACGTTTACGATAGGTCATGGCAGGCATCCCTCAGCGGGTTCCTGGCGGTGCAGATGGATCACATGAAAGTACGTGAGGGCTACCGTATCTGGCATAATCCTACCTTTGCAGATGATGCACTTCAGGCTCCTCTGAACACCCAGTATTTTGATGGGTGGAGCATGGGAGCGGAAACTGATTCAAAATACAATGACTATGAGCATATTTCAGGACTGGACGTAGGAGGATGGTCCGATTCAAGTGATAATGACCTTGATACAGCCAGTAACATTGAAGTGATACAGGATCTCGCATTTGCCTTTAAGGAGTTTGGCATTAACTATGATACATTGATGGTTGATACGGATGCTAGCTTCGTTGAATTGCACAGAGCAGACGGTTCCAATGATATTCAGCAGCAGGTTAAGCAGGGAGTACTGCAGATATTAGGCCAGATTGACAACGTTGGCTTTGCATTCAAGGGACTGAAGGTTCCAACTCTGAGTCAGTATTCACAATCTGGCGATGTGTCCAAGGTTACCGATGGACTTGTTTACGACAAAACTCTTGTATCAGGAGCTACCAACGGCTTCAAATCAGGCAATCTGGATGACAGACTTGCTTTTGTAGGAACCAAGGACGTGATACTGCAGTTTAACGCAGCAGCCGCATTGGCATCAGCGTCCTATGTGCTCAAAGGCTTTGACGATTCCCTGGCTGCTCGCTGCCTGAAAGCTGCAGAAAATATATGGAATAGTGAGAACATCGTTAAGGGTGAAAAGAAGGAAGCGCAGGTTACAGCTGAGTGGAATGCTGCTGTGCAGCTGGTGATAGCCACCGATGGCAGCAAGGATGTATACAAGCAGTTCCTGCAAAGTACTGCATCACATATGCTGAAGACTGAAAGCTTTGGAACGGATGGATGGAAAGGAGTACGTGTCCTTAACTACATGAATAATGGATTTAAGAATAAATTTAATAAAGCTCTGAAAGAGTACATCCCTGTTCTAGAAAAACAGATTTCCAGCAGCCCATTTGGTGTGCCGGTTTCAGGAGGCAATGAAAGCGTGCTTAATATGGCACTCAGCATGAGCACCCTGCACAAGTATTTCCCAAGTATTGTCAGCGAGAAATACACGCTTAATGCAGTGAACTATATCCTAGGAACACATGCGTATAATAATACCTCATGGGTATCAGGAGTGGGTACCAAGTCGGCGGAACGCGGCTATGGCAGCAACCGCGACAACAATTATTTTATTACAGGCGGAATTGTTGCAGGTACTGCAAACGTTTTGCCGGACTTCCCCGAAGCAGTTGATGACTACAACTTCCTGAAGGAGGAAACGGCCTACAGTATAGAAACTGCTGCCAAGTGGGTAGCAGTAGGATATGCGGCCTCACAAATCGCAAACGGTACCTTTAGTGATAAATAAAACGCTGATGCAAACAATGTAACAATTGTGCCTAAAGAACAAACCAAAGGTTAGGAATTACCTGTGGACACCAATTGCCTGGATAATGTCCTGAGAATGTTAAGTGGTGGCCAATACGATCAGACGGTGAAACAAACGAAGTAGTTCAACTGATATGCTCTCCTTGTAGTAGACAGTTTTGGTAATATAAAATGTTTTACTACAAGGAGGAGCATATTTTTATTGGGAGTGAATGAAAGATACTTGTACGAGACCATAAGCTTTCATAGAAGAAGGGATTAGTACTCTTCACCGAAAGGTACTGCATTGTAGAACACCAGAATACATTTTTGTCAACAACTATATGTTATATATACGGCTTATTAATATTAGGTTATAATTAATTAGTGATATACTGGATCTTTAAATAAAATATGGGAATCAATTGTATTGAAATGTTAATGGAAAAACAAGATGGGGGAATCTGTTATGCTGGATAGCCAGAGTAATATAATGGAATTGAATGAAGAGCTTATTAATATTTACTCGAATAACTATTCGAAGATATATTCAGTTATATTTCGTATGGTTGGGAACCATCAGGATACGGAGGATGTACTTCAGAATTCTTTTATAAAGGCATATAAGAGTATTGATAAATTTAAAGAGAATTCAAAGCTGTCCACCTGGTTGTATCGAATTATAGTAAATGAAAGCTACAGGTATCTGCAATATTTTAAAAAGCTGCCATTGATACTTATTACAGAAGATCTCGGAGTAAGTGAGAAAGAATTCTTAAATAGTCTTGAATTTGATCAGGACCTTGAAGATAACCTGATTGTTGACGAAATGCGCGAGAAATGCCTGCAGGGGTTTATGAAATGCCTTCCCCGGAATCAAAGGGTATGTTTTCTTTTTAAGAATTTCCTTGAATTAAAGAACCGGGATATTGGAGAAATTCTTGGCATTTCTACTGACAATGTTAAAATAACTCTTTACAGAGCCAGAAAGAATTTGCAGGAGATGTTTGAAATGCGATGTAACCTTATTGATCCGACGAAACCCTGCAAATGTTATTTATGGATTAAATATATGAGAGACCATAGTCTGCCGATTCCCGAAGGTTATAATCAGATAAAGTCAGAGGATTTAAAACAGGAGCATTTTAAAAATATGGACAATTTGCGAAAAATTGAATATTTATATCATGTCCAAGCCAGAATCACAAGAGAAGAATTTATAATAAAGTTAAAACAAGCTGCTGAAATACTGTAACCATATCAATAGATAAAGTGTCTAACCTTATAAACCGATATAAGGAGGATAACTATTTATGAACAATGAACTTTATGTGGATTTAAAACTGGAGAACGAAAAGGTGAAGTTTCGTGTGGCGTCTAATCTGCGGCCGGATCAGGGAATCATTTTTGATTACGTACCGCCTCTAGGAGACGACGAGGGATTTCAGGGGCTGGAGGTATTGTTGATTAGCTTTGCGGGATGTGTAAGCACGGTGATTACAACCCTGTTGCGTAGAATGGGAAATAATGTTACTCATTACGAGATGAGAGCATATGGAACCAGACGAATGAATCCACTTTCACTTGAAAAGATTAATGCAGTAATCACTTTGAATTCAGATGGTGTTAACACAGAAGATGTTCAAAAATCAATTGATCAGGCTGCATCTATATCACCGGTATGGATAGCAATTAAGAATAATGTCCAGGTTACAATTGACTACAAGTTTCTCTAACTGGGCCTATATGGCTTAATAATAGGGAAACCAAAATAAGCCATAATAATTATATTTTTATTTCAAAGTAAAATATAAAAACATGAGAATATAAAGAAGAGTCTGTAAAAGTATAATCCTAAAGCTTTCTATGATAAAATAAATCATAGAAGGCTGTTTTTTATGGCACGAAGAAAAAGATAACCAATGAGTGATGGAAAGAAAAATGTCATTGCAGTATTGCTTTAGAAGTATACCATCTAGCCTGAAGAAGACATTCGGGCTAAATTGAAGGACCTGCTGGGATGAACCTTCCAGGACATCAATGCCGTAGAAAGCCTGAACAGCCCAAGCCGCTGTTTAAATGGCCGACAAAGCAATTTTGCGAACCCGCCAGGTTGCAGCGCCACAGGATGCAAAGCGCCTTGGAAAAGAAACATCATGTACAAAACTAAATAAGTGTATTAATTGCCATCATTCACAGAGAATCTGTAACGACTTTGTACTGATAACGGGTCAGTTTGAAAAACAAAAAATTAAGGTCATTTTTCTTGAAGGGAATTATGGTTATTAAGATAAAATATACTACACGGTATAATCATAGTTTATTAGTTAATCGTAAGGAAATACTTGCTATCCCTATGAACAGTGAAAATTATAATTTAATGGGGTTCATATATTAATATGATGTAATAAACCGGGTTTTAGAGGAGAGGTGTTTTAATGTTTAAGAAATACCGAACAGGTGAACTGCTAAAATATCTGGGAATATCAAGAGATACTCTTCGTTTTTATGAAGAAAAGGGGTTGCTAAGGCCCATAAAGAACAATGAAAATAATTATAGGGGCTATGATATTTATGATATTTTCAAAATCATGATAATTGATTTCTATAAAAAACGCGGAATGACCATCAATGAGATTTATGCTTTATTGGAGAACACTGATATTAATGACTTACATGAACTTCTGGAGGGTAAGATAAATGAGCTTCAGAAAATAATATATAATTCACAGTGTATGATAAAAAGGATTGAAGAGACGCAGCAATTCACCAGTGATTTGCCTGTTGATTTCCATACATTCAGTATAAAGCCCTTGCCGTTGTACAGGATTAATGGAGAATTATCAGACTTTATTGCTGTTGAAGAATACGAAAATGTAATAGATATTTTGAAGTCTGATAATGATATGATATCTCAGATTATGCGTTATATTTCATTTGATAAAGATGAGATTACCGGTACTAAAATGATAATAGTGGAAGCTGTTGAAGAAATAAATGACAGGGATATTTTTATACATTTCCCAAAGTGTTTGTATACTGTAATAGAGGAAGTACAGCCTAAAGCTATTGAATCTCCGGATACTATGCAGGAAATGCATAAGTTATCTTTTAAATATGCCAATGAGCATGGATTAAGGCTTTTGGGTGAGGCATTCGTTAGAATACGGCTTATTACTTATATGAATAATAAAACAAAGTCCTATATGGAAATTTTTGTTCCATTTGAGGGTTGACTTGGGTGTTACCCCCTGCTTTATACTAATCTAGAATTGATAAGCAGGAGGGAAATAGGATATGAAAACTGTTGTAATCACAGAAATTCCAGAATTCTTTATTGAGAGTGCTTATACTTTTGACCTTTCAAAAAAAGAGGTAACACAGTGTGTGGGATGCTGGTCCTGCTGGTGGAAAACTCCTGGGAAATGTGCCTACAAGGACCTTAATGAATTCTATCATGAGTATATAACAGCCGATAAAGCTGTTTATTTTGCCAAAGTATCAAAGGGATTTGTCTCAGGTAACCTGAAAAGTCTCTTTGACCGAATGATACCGCTTTACCTCCCTTATACCACCTATAAAACAGGTGAGTCCATGCATGTAAAAAGATATGACAAATATCCGGATATTGAGTTTTATTATGATGGAAACTTTGAGACGGAAAATGAACGTGAAATATATGAGCATTACATAAACCGGGTATTTTATCAATTCTATTCAGATATTATTGCGGTAAAGCCAATTAGTGAATATATGGCAGAGGGGAGGGAAGAGGAGTGAAAACGATAATATTAAACGGATCGCCAAAAGGAAATTCTCAAAACAGCAATACAAGAATAATATGTGAAGAATACGTACGCTGTATGAAAGAACCCTGTGAAATTAAAACAATTGTGAGCAGCGATTTAAAAGAGTTAGCACAATATGTGAAAAAGTATGACACTATTATTATTGTCATGCCGCTCTACATTCATGCCATGCCTGGGATTCTTATGAAGTTTATTGAGCAATTAACCCCATCAACCATTCCGGGGAAGTCACTGGGCTTTATAGTACAGGCAGGTTTTATTGAAACAGAACAGGAAAAGTATGTAGAACGCTATTTTTGTTCTTTGGCAAAACAGCTTAAATATAATTACTTAGGAACAGTATGCAAGGGTGAGGCTGCGGCTATCTATATGTTTCCAAAGATGTTCAAGAAGGTGTTAACAAAAATAAATGCTTTAGGAAGGATTTTTGAAGAAACTCATTCTTTTGATCCCCAGATAACCAAAGAGCTGGGAAAGCCATATAAATTATCAAGGCTTCAAGTGAACCTATTTCAATTATGCTGTGACATAGGACTTAATAATTTAGGCTGGCATAGGTTTCTAAAACTAAATAATGCATTTGATAAGCGACTGGACAGACCATTCTTGTAATGTCATGGTCAAAGACTTAACGGCTTGGGAAGGAACTTTATGATGAACAACTATATAGACGGCCAATAGACGGATAATAAATAACCATAAAGAAATAGCGACTATAAACGAGAGGAGGAGTTTAATGAATTTATATATACACACAATAAATAATGTTATTGAATATATAGAACAAAATATATCAGAGCGCCTGACACTTCAAAGTATAGCTCAGCAGTTCTATCTTTCGGAATTTCACTTTAGCAGACTATTCAAAATAGTTACTGGAACCAGCGTAAAGCAATATATTCTTGGTCGAAAACTTGCCTTGGCTGCTGAGAAGCTGAAAGACTCAAAAAATACCATTACAGATGTCGTGTATGAATTAGGTTTTGAATATCCTGAAGTTTTTAGCCGCAATTTTAAAAAATGGTTCGGTGTAGCTCCTGCTATTTACAGGTATGGACACTACGAAATAACCCCCATGGCGAAAGCTTTTGTTGTTGATAGAGATATAATGAATTTTCAAGGCGTATTTGCACTAAAGGAAACCTACACTTATTTTGATGAGCAAAATCTCTATGGTGTCTTTATTGAGGTTGATGAAAATGCCACCAACTTTAACTATATGCTCCAATCTACCGGGGAGAACTTTTTAATGGACAAACGATATTATGGCTGTTTGAAAGAGGATTACTTTTACACAGTTGTAAATTGTTATGGTGATGACAGTGGAAAATATTCTGTGTTTTATGGAGGCCAATTAAAGGATTGCAATAAGGATTGCGATTTGAAAATCAGGAATATTCCAGCCGGGTGGTATGCCAATTTTACGTATCATGGAGAAATATTGGATATGCTCCAGACGTATAACAATGATTTTTATAGATGGATGATAATCAAAGAGATTGAGCCCTGCCCTAATGGAATTGGAATGCTCAATATTTATGATGGGCAAGATATGAAAAACGTCCGAATATTGGTGCCCGTCAAGCAGCCAAAATAAACAGCAAGAAAAGTCATGTGGCTCCATGTGAAAAAGGTTAGTATATATGTGACTGATTTATGTTCATATAATACTAACTTTTTTATTTAGAGGGAGGAAAAAAATGAAAAGTCTTGCTGGAAAAATCGCTGTTGTAACCGGTGCTAGCAGAGGAGTTGGGAAAGGGGTTGCATTAGGGCTGGCTTATTATGGAGCTACTGTCTATGTGACTGGGCGAACCGAAAATGATGAGGGCTTACCTGATTTCCTAAAAGGAACGACTATTTATAAAACTGTGGAGGAAATTAATCAGATAGGTGGTATAGGTATAGCCCATCATTGCGATTTTAGTAATGAAGAAGAAATAAAGGCTTTATTTGAACGAATAAAAAACGAACAGGGAAAGCTGGATATTCTAGTGAATAATGCGTGGGCTGGTGCAAAACATGTAATGAATGAGTATTTCTGGAACGCACCATTTTGGAAAGAACCCATAGCATTATTTGATGACTTCTATGCTGTGGGCTTGCGCTCTAGCTATATTTGCAGCCAATATGCGGCTGATATTATGACAAAGCAAAAAAATGGATTGATAGCAAATATCTCATTTTACTGTGCAAGACAGTATTTTATTAATCCTGTACATGGAATAATCAAAGCTGCAACAGACAAAATGACGGCTGACACAGCTCACGAACTGAAAGAATTTGGAGTAAAAGTATTTTCACTTTATCCAGGCACCGTATCCACAGAGGGTATGAGGGAAATAGCGAAATACGATAATTCAATGAATGTAAATGAGATGGAGTCCCCTCAATTTGTTGGTATGTGTATAGCTGCTCTTGCATTGGATGATAAATCAATCGCGCAGAGTGGAAAAGTATTGTTGACAGCAGAAGTGGGGCAGCAGTATGGTATTACAGATATTGATGGGAAACAGCCAGCTGTGTTAAAACTATAATCATAGTAAAAATAAGCCTGATTTTGCACCTGACATGGTTTAAATTATAAATTATTATTACAGCAAATAGATAACTATGCCTATCATAAAGTAGCCAAACTAAACGGTGGTCCAAATGAACTGCCGTTTTCTATTTTGGGAAGGCCTGTATAGTATATCTGACACAACAGAAATGATAAGCAACTGGTATTTTTAGATTGCCTTTAATATTTTTTTTCAGTATTATTATGGTAAGCGAAGATATAAAGTGAAAGGTGCTTTATTCCAGTTTTCTTGCAATACTTCTGATAGAATTCCTATTCTTATTGTGTATTTGGATTATTACATGTTCCTCGAAAGTTAAGGGTTTTCCTTTTTCATGCTATGTAGTAAAATTTAAGTGATTAATAATAGGCTCCTTTGGTTTATGTTTAGCTGGTACTTTTTCTTGACAAAAGTACATAAAAAATCAGTTAATCCTGCCGAGAGGCTTGATTAAAAATAAAATTTATTTTAAGGAGATTGCTGTTTGAAGAAGAACAACACCTTGGAGATTGTAGGCTAACCAGGAGGTTTGCGTAAAATACAGTCTCACACAAACCTCCCAGTATTGCAGTCAACAATCATCAGGAGGAGAAATCAATGAATAAAAATGACTATGTCATTCGTTTAGAAAGAAAAGAAGAATACCGTGAGGTGGAAAGCCTTGTAAGAGAGGCATTCTGGAATGTATACCGTCCAGGATGCTTGGAGCACTATGTACTTCACTGCCTGAGAAATGATAAGGCTTTTGTGCCAGAACTGGACTTTGTAATGGAGAAGGACGGTAAGCTGATTGGCCAGAATATTTTTATGAAAGCGAATATTAAAGCCGATGATGGCAGGGATATTCCAATCATGACAATGGGACCAATTTGTGTAGCGCCGGAATTTAAAAGGCAGGGTTATGGAAAAATTCTGCTGGACTATTCTCTTGAAAAAGCAGTGGAAATGGGTGCAGGTGCAGTATGCTTTGAAGGCAATATCGGCTTCTATGGAAAGAGCGGATTTGATTTTGCCAGTAAATTTGGCATCCGTTATCATGGACTGCCTGAAGGGGAAGATGCATCCTTCTTTCTGTGCAAGGAGCTGATTCCAGGATATCTTGATAATGTTATCGGAGAATATGCAACACCTCAAGGCTACTTTGTGGATAAGGTAGAAACAGAGGAGTATGATAAGGCTTTTCCTTATAAGGAAAAATTGAAGCTTCCGGGACAACTTTTCTGAGCTAAACAAAACAGAAAGCAAGGATAAAAACGCAACGTGTGCCATTAGCATGCCAGAGCCGGTAGGTAGCCCGGCCGTCCTGCATATGCAGGGTAAGTAACCTTCCCCTCCGGGTTGTCCATTCTTTGCTCATCTAAATCTTATAGGGAGGGATTGTCATGGGTAAAGCAAGTGGCAAGCTGACAGTGTATTTTGAGGAACCATTCTGGGTAGGTATCTTTGAACGGTTGGAAGATAGTAAGCTATCTATAGCCAAAGTGATCTTTGGTGATGAACCAAAGGATTATGAGGTTTATGAGTTTATATTGAAACACTATTATGGTTTGCAATTTAGTCCGGCTGTGGCAGCTGATGTAAAGGAAACTAAAAGAAACCATAAAAGGATGCAGCGAGATGTGAAGAAACAATTACAGGATTCTGGAATTGGCACAAAATCGCAGCAAGCTCTAAAATTACAGCAGGAGCAGAACAAGCAGGAACGCAGGGTGAAAAGTCGGGAACAGAAATTGGCTGAAGCTGCGCGTATGTTTGAACTGAAACAGCAAAAGAAAAAAGATAAGCACAGGGGACATTAACTGCTCTTATCAAGAAAGGCTACTCAGTCGTAGGTAGAGTCCACAGGCTTGTAAAAATCAAATCTGCGGACTCTACTTTTTACCAGTGAATCTGATAAAACTTAGTATTATGTATAAGGAAAGGCTTGAGCAGTATATATAAAACCATTTTATTGGTATAACTTATGATTTTCGTATTGGACTAAGATACAAAACTACTTACAATTCAAATCATTGAACATATGTCTCACTCGCCAAGAATAACTAAGTGCCATAATGCTGCATGATTATGCGTGTCAGGACCCAGGCTTTTTCGTCTAGCTTGTGCATAGGTCAAATGGAAAATACAAAGTAAAAGTGGTTTTATCAAAATTTCATTTAATCCTCTTGCGGATGAAAAGCAGCGTAAGTCGTTGGAGGATACAGACAGCGGAATGTAATTTTCTCACACCATTGAAGAGCAGATTGGAGGACAGATTGCTGCAGGATTCAGGCTGACTGACATATATGGGGATACCAATGGGCGGGGAAACCTGCATGAAGATAATATTCCAACAATTTGGGCAACAAGAGCAGTGAAATAGTAATAGAGATAATATAAACAGGGATACATCTGCTGTTTACAATTTGCTGGCTGCAGATTTGTATGGGTGATTTGATCTGTAAGGTGATGTAAAAGGATTTTAACATTGAAAAAAGCTTAATGTAAACGGCTTTTGATAGACATCATTTTTTCCTATGGGTATGATGAAGGTATAATATAAAGGGAGTGAAGGGCTAATGGAAATCGGAAGGAAAATAAGAAATGCACGAGTCAGTTCTAATTATACACAGGAACAGGCTGCTGAAGCACTTGGTGTAAGCAGACAAACTATTTCCAACTGGGAGAATGAAAAATCATATCCCGATATAGTAAGCGTAGTTAAGATGAGCGATTTGTATACTGTTAGCCTTGACCACCTGCTGAAGGAGGAGAATACAATGTCAAAGTATATGGATTACCTGGAAGAGAGTACAGATGCTGTAAAAAGTAAAAAGAAATTTTCAAAGCTGATTCTAATTATTTCTTATCTGGTAATATGGGCATTTGCATTAGTAGTGTTTTGGATTTTTACCGGAGGCTCGGATGCTATGGGTTTCTCACTTATGTTCTTGTGGGTATTACTTCCGGTTACTACCCTGATAATATCAATCCTGATTGGAAAAGAAGGCTATTGGGGAAGCTGGAAGTGGATTTCTGCAATTTTCTTTGGCATCATGTATATGCTTGCAGAGTATGCAACATTCAATGCAAAAAATATGGTCCAATTCAACAAGATGAATTCCCCAGACTCTATGATGGTTATATTCGGAGCAATCATATCAGGTGTAGGACTAGCTATAGGCTGTGTAATAAACCGAATTATAAAAGGGAAGAGAAGCAACTGAGATGCAATCTTGAAAATAGAAGGAATATCATGAATGCACTAGCCGCCCTAGAAGGCGGCTAGTGCAGCGCTATAAGCAAATTGATTATTTTGAGCTGGAGGTAAAATGAAATGATAAGGAAAACCCAAGCTATCAGCCTATTAAAAACAGTCCGATTTATGCTTTAAATGTGGATGGTTGGCAGAGTATTATATAGGAGATTGTTACATATAAATAAACCAATGTGAAATTTAATTAATATTTGCTTAATTGACAGGGAAAATCCTAATATGTATAATAAAAATTGTAAAAATTAGAACATATAATAAAGAGCACAGAGATATGTGCTCAATTTTATAATCCAACTTGTATGACAACATACATCAGATAACTGATAGATACTGTATAACATCTGTATGGAAGGAATATATAGCAATATAAGCATTTACGTATTTAGAAGTATTATCAAAAAATTTAGTAACTCTCCATTGAATATGATTTATCCTTAGTTAAATATAAATTAGAAAATATGAGGGAACTCCCATGATAAAACCTATTAAGAAAATAAATATAAGCGAAGAAGTTTTTCTTCAAATGAAACAGCTAATTATTGAAAGAGAGTGGAAGTCAGGGGATAAACTTCCATCAGAAGGTGAGTTGTGTAAGCTTTTTGGTGTAAGTCGGGCTACCGTCCGGAATTCCTTAAAAAAAATGATAGCTTTGGACTTGATTGAAACCAGGCTCGGAGACGGATCATATGTAAAAATGAGTGATGATATTGCCAGTTTTAATAGACTTATGCCAGTTGCTTATTTTGAAGATAATCTAAATACTATTTTAGAGTTTCGTCGTGAGATTGAATCAGGTACATGTGCCATAGCCGCTGAGAAAGCAGATGATAATGATATTAATGAGCTATGCATAATGCTTAAGCGGATGGAGGACTTACAGGGCGATTTAGACCAGCTTGCTGCTGCAGATCTTGAGTTTCACTATAAAATTGCACAGATCTCACGAAATGCTTTGATTATAAAGACATATGAAATCATTGCTGATGTGTATAGTTCTCACATGAAGCGGATGGTGAAAAATATGGGCGGTGAGATTGGAGTGTTCTACCACAAAATCATTGTGGATGCTATAAAAGCAGGTGATGTTGATAAAGCAAGAAAGAATATGCGTGAGCATATAGAAAAGAACCAGGACTTTATCAGGTGGAACAAAATTGGTTCACAGACATGACTGACCTGACTAAAATTGCAGGAGGTGGTAATGAGAGAAATCTGATATAACTGGGTATTACGGAAAACAAAGAATTATTAAGGGGGATTATGAAAAATGTTTAAAAAGCTAATTGCACTAATTTTGGCAATCGCAATGACATTAAGCTTATCAGCATGCGGAACTTCCAAACCAAGTCAATCAACGGATAAGGGGGATAAGGATCCAGTTAAATTTTTGGCTTATGCTTGTATTACCGGTAGTAATGCAGAATCAGGCCGCCAAGTTACAATGGCAGCTGAAACAGCTGAGTGGTATATAAATAACAAGCTGGGCGGATTCCCATCCTTAGACGGAAGGAAAATCGAAATCGAGGTTCTTGATTCTACATCTGATGCCGCAACAGCTTCGCTTCCTTTGGAAAGAGCTCTTTCTAAAGGTGGCTATACTGCCGTAATTGGTAACTCTAATTCCTCTATCGCACTTACAATGTTGCCAATACTTGAAAAATATAAGGTTCCTGCTGTAACAGGTGCCGCTGCAAATAAAGCAGTTACTGGGCAGGGTTGTAGTTTTGTATTCCAACCTGCAGCAACATCTAGTTCATTCATTCCTACACAGCTTGATTTCTTAGAAGAATATGCCCAAAAGTTAGGTAAAAGCATTAAGGATCTGAAGCTTGGACTCGTATATGCCAATGATGCATGGGGAACAGACCAGGCAAACAATACAAGAAAACAAGTAGATGATCGTGGATTAAATTTAGCAATTGACGAGTCCTATGAAGTTAACTCCTTTACAGATGCAAGTCCTCTGGTTACTAAGCTTAAGAATGCAAAAGTAGATGTTATTCTTCCAAGCTCTTATCCAAACGATATAAAGCTGATATTTACAGCAATGAAATCCCTGAATTTCAGCCCACTGATTGTAGGTGGCGGAGCTGCAATGACATGGCCTTCACTGTATAAAGACCTAGGTGACGATGTGAATGGAATTACGTCTGTTGACTCATGGTGCTGGGATCAAAAGGGAGCAAAGGACAATGCTAAGTGGATGGAAATGAATGCTTATTACGAGGAGACTTATGGTGAATTCATTGCTGGACAGTCAGGTCCTACATTAGCTAGTATCATGCTTGCTTATGAAGCTATTGAAAACATAGCTGATACTGATCCGGTAAAAGTACGTGATGAGCTTAGAAATTTGAATTCTGATAATAGCGAATGGTTCAAGGTTCTCAATGGATATGGTGACTTTGATGATGCAACTGGCTCTAATACCGAAGCTAAAGCAGTAGTAATGCAGTGGCAGAATGGTAAGCCAACCACCATTTTCCCTGAGGAATATGCAACTTCTGTGATGCTTAATCCAGAAACAAATGAACCATACTAAAGCATTGAATAAGGAAAATTCCGGGATTAAACCCGGAATTTTCTAAAAAGAGGAGGAAAAAATGGTTCAGATAATTATTAATGGACTTCTTATAGGTGGTGTTTACGCATTAATTGCAGTTGGAATCACCATGATTCATGGCGTAATGAAGATTGTAAATTTCGCACAGGGAGATTTTTTAGCAGCTGGAATTTATCTGACCTATGCTATGTACACATTCCTTCCTAACGGAAGTATGCCGTACTGGTTGTTAATTCCGGTAGGCGCTGCTATGTACTTATTGGGCTGTATTATATATACAACTTGTATTAAGAGGGTTATTGGTAAGGGAGATAGTAATTATATACTCCTTACAATAGGGTTATCCTATTTACTTCAAAACACCATTCAATTAATATTTGGTCCTGACTTTAAAAGTATTCCTGTTTCCGATAGCCTGAGATATGGTGCTATCAATATAGGAGAAATTAGTCTTTCAATTCCAAGAGTAATTGCCTTTGTTTCAGCTGCAATATTTGTGTTGTTTATAAACTGGTTTTTAAGTCGTACAGATATTGGACGTGCTATGCGTGCTACCTCCGAAAATAAGGTTATTGCAGAGTCTTTGGGAATTAAAACCGGACGTATTTATGTAACTGCTTTTGCATTAGGAACAGCTTTTGCGGGTGTTGCAGGGTTACTAGTGTCACCTATGTTCCTTCCTTTCCCTAAAATTGGTGCTCAATTTTCTACAATTGCAATGTCTGCAATGGTATTAGGGGGCTTGGGAAATATAAAAGGAGCCATGGTAGGTGGACTTATAATAGGTCTGGTTGAATCTGCCAGCAGTACATATTTAAGTGTAAATCTATCTCAAGCCTCTATCAATGTTGTATTGATGTTGGTATTAACATTTAGACCATATGGTCTATTTGGAGTGAAAGGAAGGGTGGCGTAATGACAAAATTTATAAAGAAACACCCTATTGTCCTGATTTTTATTGCAATTTGTAGCATATTCCCTATGGTGAATACCAATACTTATTTCACTCGAGTTTTAATGGAAGTTTTTTTCTTTGCTGCTATGGGAAATGCATGGAATATAATTGGAGGATTTGGTAAGCAAACATCCTGGGCATCATCGGTATTCTTTTCTGTAGGTGCCTACACCAGCATAATATTATATACCCGTTGTGGGGAGATTTCACCTTGGATAAGTGTGATTTTAGGTATGGCACTTGCAGCAGCACTGGCAGTCATAATAGGATTGCCTTGCTTCAGACTAAGAGGGGTGTTTTTCTCCATAGCCACAATTGCATGTGCCACAATTTTTCGTCAATTATTAATATACTTTGAAGGCTTCACCGGTGGTTCTTTAGGAATAGCTTTTAAAATAAGATCAGGTAACAGCTTATGGAAATTGCATTTTGACAGTGATATTCCTTTTTACTATATTGCACTTGTATGGATGCTTGTTACTGTAGGAATTGTAATATACATAAAGAGAAACAAACTGGGATATTTTTTAAGAGCAATTTGCGAGGATCAAGATGCAGCAGAGTCTCTTGGTATAGAGTCGGCAAAAATAAAGCTTAATGCATTTATTATTAGCTCTATGATGCTTGCCTTCACAGGTACTATTTATGTGTTTAAAACAGGCTTTGCCGAGCCCAATACACTTGCTTCCCATGATATGGCTATAAGAATAGGTATAGTTGCTATTCTAGGAGGAATGGGGTACGTTTGGGGGCCGACCTTAGGTGCTTTGATCAGTGTATCACTTTTGGAACTTTCAAACGCGTATCTTCAGAATTTTGGTGGCGGTGTAGCTGGATGGGCATTATATGGACTTCTGATTATTCTCATAGTTCTATTCAGACCGAATGGATTAATATCTCTCTGGGATGACCAGAAGGAACGATTTATGAAAAGAAAAGCCAAGAAAAGCATAGATAAGGAGGAACAACATGAAGCAAACGCATAAAAAAATTATGGAACTGAAAAATGTTGATAAATCCTTTGGTGGCGTACATGCTATTAATGACCTAAGCTTTAGTATCTATGAAGGAGAAATACTGGGACTTATTGGACCTAACGGCTGTGGGAAATCCACATCCGTAAACCTTATGACAGGGGTATATACACAGGATAAAGGCGAAATTATTTACTACAAGGAAGATGGAAAAGATATATATCTTAAAGAACAGCC
>JAEZLD010000170.1 GCA_023415335.1 Bacillota bacterium
CAAGGTCTGCAGTAGGATTGTACCCGCTTGTGCCCAAATTATCTATGACAGTCCTATTAGGAATTGTAACCTGTACAGTCTTAGTTACAGTATGGTTTGTTTTGTCTGTTACAGTAAGCCTTATGGTGTACACTCCTGCAGAAAGTGAGGAGGTGTTCCAGGCTGCAAGTTTGCTGTCAGTTGTAACTGCTGAGGACAGCGTTGCTATGGTTGTCCATGAAGATGGGCTAGAGGATGCGCCATATTCCAGCTTTGCTGAGCTAAAGTTGGTCTCAAAGGCCGTGCCACATATGTCCACAGTGCCATCCACTAATGCTCGTGCTACAGGAGAGGTGATGGAGGCGTTGCTGCTTTCGGTAGTGTTGTCTATGGTAATGTTCTGTACTGTAACGCTTGTGGAGCCTGCACTGTCAGAGGCTGTAAGTCTAATTTTGTAAACCCCGTCTGGCAAGGATGATGTGTTAAGCGTTGCCAGGGTGCCATTGGTAACTTGTGCAGTCTGGGCAGCTCCTATTGTAGTCCAGGAATCTGCTGACTGTTTGGAGTACTCAACAACATAATTTTATTGGCTGCCACGCCTGCCACATTTACAGCAGGTGCAGACAGGGTAGCGTAGGTTATCTCAAGGTATGGTACGTTTGAGCCGGCATCTGTTGAACTAAATATCCTGTACCGATTTATTTCTTAATTATTCTTAAGTGGACCTTTCTACCTCACCTGATACCTAATCACTATTACCTCTTGCCTGATTTATGGTATACTTAATTTGTTACATCAATTTAAATGTTTTGGGAGGGATTTACAATGTTAGCGATTATTAATGGAAAAGTACTTACCGTTACGGGGGGAACCACTGAAAATGGAACAGTTCTTATTGAAAACGGAAAAATTACAACTGTGGGAAGCAGCAAGGATATAGCTGTTCCAAAGGATGCAGAAATAATAGATGCGTCAGGGAAATGGGTAACTCCGGGACTTATAGATGCACATACACATATATCCACATTTGGTGAGCCTAACAGCATGGAGGGGCAGTATGATGGAAATGAAATAACCTCGCCTAATACATCCTTTGTAAGGGGAATAGATGCACTTAATCCACATGACATGGCTATAGGGGAAGCAAGGAAGGCAGGCTTTACCACCTGCTACACTGGACCAGGCTCTGCCAACATAGTTTGTGGGACAGGCATAGGCTTTAAGCTGAAGCAAGGAAGTACTGTATTTGATATAGCAATACCGGAATGCCAGCAAATGAAGATGGCTCTGGGAGAAAACCCAAGGCGCTGTTATGGAAAGGATGGAAAGCTTCCTTCAACCAGAATGGGAAATGCGGCAGTACTCAGGGAGGCACTATACAATGCAAAGGTATATTCTGATGCCCTAAAGGCAGGAGAAGCTGACCCATCCAAGGCACCTAAGCCAGACTTCAGGCTGGATGCACTGGTGCCTGTGGTAAGAGGTGAGATGTTCTGCCGCATACACTGCCATAGGGCCGATGATATAGTCACAGCTATAAGGATTGGAGAAGAGTATAAACTTAAATTTTCAATTGAGCATTGTACCGAGGGCTATAAGATAACTGATTTCCTTGCTGAAAAGGGAGTAACCTGCGTAATAGGGCCTGTTAATATGGAACCAGCCAAGATGGAGATCTGGGGCTGCAAGCTGGAGACACCAGGCATACTGGAAAAGGCCGGAGTCAATATATGCCTTACCCAGGATACCCAGTCAGCAACCAAGTGGCTGCCTTTGTTTGTAGGGGCATGCATTGCAAGAGGGTTGTCCTATGAAACTGCCCTTAAGGCAGTTACCATAAATCCTGCAAGGCTGCTGGGTTTAGACAATCGTGTGGGTTCTATTGAGGTGGGCAAGGATGGTGACCTGGCTATATTCTCAGGAGACCCATTCTGCAACTACTCCATATGTGAGACTACCATAATAGAAGGGGCAGTGTATAACAATAAATAGGCCTAAATAAGAAATTATGCCAGTCTCTTGTATATAAGCAAAAGGCTGGCATAATGATGAAATTTAGCAGTGAATATATTAAGAAGTATTACATATGCAGCAGCATACACGGTTTGCAAGGAGCAACAATAAGAGATGGAACAGAATAAAAGAGAAATGCTTATGACCTCAGGGCCTATATATAAGCAGCTAATAATATTTACCATACCCCTTCTCATGGGAAATGTATTCCAACAGCTTTACAATACTGCAGACTCGGTAATAGTAGGAAGGTTTGTTGACAGTGACGCACTGGCAGCCGTAGGCTCCTCCGGACCGGTAATAAACCTCATAGTTGGACTGCTTATGGGCATTGGAATTGGTGGGGGAGTTGTGATAGCCCAGTATTACGGTGCTAAACAGATAGACAAGCTCAAGGCATCAGTTCATACCATAGTTGCCTTTGGAATCATAGGAGGAATCCTGCTTTCCATATTTGGAGTGGTATTCACACCAACACTACTAAGATGGATGGGGACTCCGGAAGATGTGTTTAATAATTCGGTGCTTTATCTAAGAATTATTTTCGGGGGAGTACTTTTTCAGGTTATGTATAACCTAGGGTCAGGGATACTGAGGGCAGTTGGGGATTCTAAAAGGCCCCTTTATTATCTGATTGTAACCTCTGTACTTAATGTACTGCTGGACTTGCTGTTCGTTGCTGTATTTAAGTGGGGGGTTGCAGGTGCAGCCATTGCTACAATACTATCCCAGATGGTCAGTGCCGTGCTTGTGTTTTGGACGCTTATGAAGGAGAAGGCAGACTATAGGGTGGAGCTTAGGAAAATAAGGATTTATATGCCACAGCTTAAGCGTATTATATCAATTGGACTTCCTAGCGGCCTTCAAAATTCCATCATATCCATATCCAATGTAGTGATACAGTCCAGCATAAATTCCTTCGGGGCCCTTGCCGTTGCGGGCTGTGGAAGCTATAGCAAGCTGGATGGCTTTGCTCTTCTGCCGGTGTCCAGCTTTGCCATGGCACTTACGACCTTTGTAGGACAAAATATGGGGGCAAAGCAATATGAAAGGATAAAGAGGGGGACAGTTTTTGGGCTGGTAGTCGGCATGCTTGTAGCAGAGTTTATGGGAGCTATTATATTCATTTTTGCTCCCCAGCTTATAGGTATATTCAACGATGACCCCCAGGTAATATACTATGGTCAGCTTCAGGCCAGAAACGTCGTGCCTGCATATTTTCTGCTGGCGTTTTCCCACAGTATGGCTGGTATAATGAGGGGAGCAGGACAATCTAAGGTGCCTATGTTTATAACGGCCTTCTGCTGGTGTGGATTGAGACTCCTCTGGATTATTTTTGCACTTCCCCTATGGAGAGATATAAGAATGGTTTTCTGGGCATATCCTATAACCTGGAC
>JAEZLD010000004.1 GCA_023415335.1 Bacillota bacterium
CAGATTTACAGTCTGCCCCCTTTGGCCACTCGGGAACCACTCCACATATGGAGCCGGCTATAGGAATTGAACCCACAACCTACTGATTACAAGTCAGTTGCTCTACCGATTGAGCTAAGCCGGCGAAATATTGGTGGGAACTATAGGGCTCGAACCTATGACCCTCTGCTTGTAAGGCAGATGCTCTCCCAGCTGAGCTAAGCTCCCACACCATTACTGTCCTTGAGAACAGTAATATTAGTATACATAAGGAATGGCATTAAAGCAATCCTTAAAGACATTTATTTAAGTAACATAATTTATTATTCCTCTCTCTTACGTCTTTATTCTAACTTATGCTTGCCACTCTAATATATTTTTACTTTATAGGTTTTGTGTTTTAAAATATAATTAAATTGATAAAAGTATTAATGCTGAGGTGATTTCATGAAGAAGATACTAGGTGGACTACGCCGATGTGTGCAGGATTTTAATATGATACAGGATGGTGACAGTATAGCCGTTGGGCTTTCAGGGGGTAAGGACAGCTCCCTGCTGCTATATGCCCTTAAAAGGTATCAGCAATTTTCTCCACAGAAGTTTGAGCTCTGTGCTATAACCATAGATATGGGGTTTAAAGCTTTTGACACCTCCCCTCTCCAGCATTTCTGTCATAGTCTGGATATACCCTATACCATAATAAAAACACAGATTGGGGAGATTATATTTGATGTGCGCAAGGAGCCACATCCCTGCTCATTATGTGCAAAGATGAGAAGGGGCGCCCTTACCAATGCAGCAGTAGAATCAGGCTGCACCAAGGTAGCATTAGGCCACCATTCCAATGATGCAGTGGAAACGCTGCTTATGTCAATGTTTTATGAGGGGAGGATATCCACCTTCTCCCCTCTCACATATTTTGAGGATAAGAATATATCCATTATAAGACCCTTACTTTACCTTCAGGAACGTGACATAGCAGGTATCACACGGCACTTTGAAATACCTGTAATTAAAAATCCATGTCCCTCTGACGGAAGCACAAAACGGCAGCTTATAAAGGATTATTTATGCAAGCTGCAGAAGGACATTCCAGATATAAGGGATAACCTGCTAGGTTCAATAATGAACACCAGCCAGGTAAATATTTGGAATATGGATGAAATAAGCAGGAACAGTTAAGTTAAATATACTATCCTACCTTTTATATTTTAAGAATATTGTATACACCTTATTATAGTCTTTCTCAGGAAGCCTACTCTCGATTCCCTCCCAAAGTCCATCCAGCTCCTCCTGAGTAGCTCCTTCAGCAATATATTTCTTAATAAGGGAAAAGTCCTTTCCGTTAAGATAGCGCGCTATTCCTATTAGATAGAGCTTTTCCCTTAGAGTTAAAAGGCTCTGGGCTTCTTTTGCCGCTGCCTCATATTTTGCAGATGAGGAAGAGGTGCTTTCATATATCATACTTATAGATCCTGATTCTTTAGAGGAGTATTCCTGATGAACACTGCTATCAACATCCTTACCATATTCATCATAACTATTATCCTCTAACCGTTTCTGATTATTATGGTAATCGTCTGAAGAAATATCTTTGTCATTCTGCTCTTGATTTAAAGGCATTATTATTTTCGCCGGCTGCTCTTGTATTTGTACTTTCATGGGAAGCTCCTGAAGTCTAAAGTTATACATGAAAATACAGCAGGCAATAGTAAATAGTATTACAAAAATAGAAAGAAAAATATGTTTCACTTATTTCACCTCTTATTCCATAGTATACCAATTACAAAAAATATTATTCCTTACCCTATTTTAGTAATAAACACCCATTTGTACCATGTATATATAAATGGGGGGTGAAATTTTGCTAAGCAGTCGAAGTGATAATCCTGGAATAAGAGTTAATTATTTGGATGAGAATGCATTGGATATTTTAAGCGACTATCTATCTCTCTTTATGGAGGATAAGCTCCTTATTATATGTATAGGGACAGACAAATGTATAGGAGACTGTCTGGGTCCATTAGTAGGAACGCTGTTAATGAAGGAGGGGTTTCCATACCCTATAATAGGTACTCTCCAGAGGCCTGCCCATGCAATTAATCTTGACACTACAGTAAAGGATGCCAAAAAAGCTTATCCCGATTACTTCGTCATTGCCATAGATGCATGTCTTGGATATGATAGCTGTGTGGGAGATATACAGGTAAAAATGGGCCCTGTTCATCCTGGAAAAGGAGTAGGAAAAAAACTACCTCAGATAGGTGATATATCCATAGTTGGAGTAGTTGATACCATAGACAATTCTGACTTGTTTTCCATAAAGAACATAAGGCTTAATTTTATAATGGACATGGCAGAGATTATATCTGCTTCATTAATTAAGTCAGCAAAAAAAGTGAGGCCATAAACCTCACTTTTACATTTACCAAGATATATTAATCTCCAATTTCCGGAAATTGATCGAAATTCTGAAGTGCTTTTCCTGTTCCTAAAGCCACACAAGATACAGAATCCTGAGCAACCATAACAGGAACCTTAGTCTTCTCCTCAATGAATTTATCAAGACCCCACAACAGCGAGCCTCCTCCTGTCATAAGTATGCCCTTATCACTTATATCGGCTGCAAGCTCTGGGGGAGTTCTTTCAAGCACCGAATGAACACATTCTGCAATATCATTTATTGCTTCATCTAATGCGAGTCTGATCTTTTCCGAGGTAACAAGTATGTTTTTAGGAAGCCCGGTAATAAGGTCTCTTCCTCTTACCTCCATAGATATATCCTCATCTCTCTTATATGCACAACCAACATTCATCTTTAGATTTTCAGCTGTTGTTTCACCAATCATCATCTTATATTCTTTTCTTATATAACGCATTATCGCATCGTCGAATTTATCACCTGCAACCTTTATGGAGGACCTGACTACCATCCCTCCAAGAGATATAACTGCAACATCGGTAGTTCCACCGCCTATATCGATGACCATACAACCACTTGGTTTTGTTATATCAAGACCAGCACCAATTGCTGCTGCTATTGGCTCCTCTATAAGCACCACTTTTCTCGCTCCAGCACTTAATGCAGCGTCTCTTACAGCTCTTTTCTCAACCTCAGTTGCTTCACAGGGGATACATATAACTACCCTAGGTTTTCCCCATCCTCTTCTACCATATGCTCTTTTAATGAAATCCTTCAGCATTCTCTCGGTTATATCATAATCAGATATTACTCCATCCCTCAATGGCCTCTTTGCCACTATATTTCCAGGAGTCCTTCCTATCATTTTTCTGGCCTCTTCGCCAACTGCTAATATTCTATTATTGCTCTTGTCTATGGCGACAACTGAAGGTTCCTTCAAGACTATACCCTTACCCTTTATATATACAAGGACACTTGCTGTTCCAAGGTCAATACCCATATCATTTGAACTAAATAAACCCATCATCTCACTCCCCCACAAAATCATACTTTATTACATATTCTACAATATTATAAAAATTCCTTCTATTTTTTTATATTATTTGCAGGGAGCATTCCTTTCTATTCATTAGCAGCTTTATACTTCAATTTGGTTGCTCTTCCACCTCTTATATGCCTCTCAGCCTTGTTAAGTTCTAATATTTCCCTGGCTTCCTTGGCTACAGAGGGATTTATTTTAGGCAGTCTTTCTGTAATATCCTTATGCACTGTGCTCTTGCTTACCCCAAAAAGTCTTGCTGTCTTCCTGATGGTAGCTTTACTATCTATTATATATTTTGCAACCTCTAGAACCCTTTCTTCTATGTAGTCTTTCAACTAAGGTACCTCCTTATAGTGCTTATTTTATTAATATGACAATTAAAGTCATTTTATAATATACTCATAAAGATTTTATGCTTATAGAACAGCAGAAGCTGTTACCATTAATGCAAGGGTTGCCTGCAAACCTGACATATGCAGGTCTGCAGGCATAAATTCTATTTAATATATTCCTTAGGGTCTACCGTTTGATACTCACCATTAACCTTTTTTAAAACCTCAAAGTGCAGATGGCTTCCTTCTATACTTACCATTTCCCTTTGGGCAGTATCCCCTGCAATACCTATAGTGTCACCACTCTTTACTGAATCTCCTACCTTGACCTTAATTGCATTAACAACATTTCCACTTTCATCTGTGGTTTTTTCTGCAAGGTTAGAATAAACTGTTCTCAAGCCGTTGGGGTGCTCAATTATCACAGAAATTCCATAGCCTGTTTTTAGTATTGAATCAACACTGCTGTCTTCAGTCCTTATATCTACAACTTTTCCGTCTGCAGCTGCCAGTATCTTTGAGCCTATATCACAAGCTATATCTATTCCTTCGTGGGTTTCCCATTGCCCTAATGTAAGGGATTCAACAATAGTATCCTTGCTGAAGGCTTTTGTTATATCACCCTGAACAGGCATTTTTAAAGTCACAGCAGGCTGTTCAGCTGTGCTCTCATTTTTACTCCCAGTCTTCGTTCCATCAGATGCAGAGCTTTTATCTCCCTTATTATTGCTTGTAGGAGTGTTCACTACAGGAGCTGCTTCACCTTCATTTTTCGAATTATCTACCACCTCCTTACCGTTATCAGGCTCAGTATATTCAGTCCCTTTATTTCCCTGAAGTGCATCCTTAGCAAGTTTGGCATTGTTTCTAGAAATAAACACTGCTGCCACTGCCACAATGCACAGGCATACAAATAGGACGATATAAAAGCCCTCCTTGTCGAATATTTTTGATGATTTCTTAAACCAGTTTTTCATGTTTGTTAAGAACACCTCCATTAAGTAGTTTGTCCAGTTAATGGAATATAATACCTGGACTTGAAAAAAATATGAACATCTTACATTTAGTAAGATGCTCATATTTTGGAATTTTTATACTAGGATATATCAGATATTTTCATTATTTCTACATGCTGGTAATAGTGCTTTAGAATAACATCATATGTACTTCCCTTTTTTGCCATTTCTCTGGCACCCCATTGGCTCATTCCTAATCCATGCCCATATCCTTTTACATTAAAGGTAACTGTTGTAGAGTCTACTTTAACAGAAAAATTAGCTGATTTTAAACCCATGGCCCATCTTATATCAATTCCAGAGAAGCTCTTATCTCCAATTTTTACAGTCTTTACCCTTCCTCCTGTAGTAAGCTCAGTTATAGATATTTGTGTAGAAAGGCCTTTTGATGTATCAATAGTAACATCGCTGTTTAATTTCTTCACCCTGGCTATAAAATCCTTACTGTCCAGCTTGACAATACTGCTAAAGGAGGGTGACTCCTCCTCACCAGGGCTGTCCACACTTGTGAGATAGGGCACCGAGGTTCCAAACACGTCTATGCTATCTTCTGTCTTTCCTCCACTTACAGCATGATACTGAATACTGCTTGCTACCTTTCCTTCATATGTAAGTATCTGCCCCCTGGTCTCATTTACTGCCCTGGTTATCTTATCCCAAAGCGCAACCGACTGGTCCGCCCCCCAAGCCTTAAACCTATCCTCTTTGGACATCCATGCCTGGCAGTGCACATCTGTACATACATCTGCCCCCTTATGCTTAGAGCAGCCTGAGCCTCCGCTTACGGCCATCTTTGCATATACATAAGTCCTTGCTGCTACTGCCTGAGCCTTTAGTGCTTCCTCCTCGAACAGCGCAGGCATTTCAGCTGAAACAACGCCTGTGACATAATCCTCAAGCTTCATTTCCTCTATTTTATTTTCATCGTCCAGGTAAACCTTCACAGTTAGATCTTTATAGTCTTGATCGTCTTTATTATCATTATTTGTATCGCTATTTTTATTACCTGAAATAACATCATTTATTACTGGAGGAATCTTTATCCCTTCACCCACAGCCCCAAGTATAACCACAGGAATAAAAAAAATTAGCATAATTAAAAACATTACAAACACGGCTATCTTTTTCAAACACATTCCTCCTTTACCCATGAAGCATTTATACATTATTCTATTTAAAGGAG
>JAEZLD010000007.1 GCA_023415335.1 Bacillota bacterium
GCTATCGTACAGTGGGAATCTTTGATGCTGCTGGGGAAAGTGATCAGACAGGAATGAAGGCAAGCAGTGAAGTCTATCTTAGGGATTTATCTGAGTTTATGGAAGAATGGAATTTGTTTAATCAAAGGTAAGCAGAGTGATTACCTTGCAAGCGGCAGATTGGGGGCACCACCTTCTGTCGCATTATAAAACGTATGCTGAAAAAAGAAAGGAAGGAAAATTATGAGAACAGCATTAACGATCGCAGGAAGCGATTCCAGCGGAGGCGCCGGTATTCAGGCAGATATCAAGACGATGATTTCCAATGGCGTATATGCCATGAGTGCAATCACTGCATTAACTGCACAGAATACAACGGGCGTTTCTGCAATTTTTAATGTAACACCAGAGTTTCTGGCACAGGAATTAGATAGAGTTTTTACAGATATCTACCCGGATGCGGTAAAAATCGGAATGGTTTCAGATAAGGAACTGATTCGTGTAATTTCTGCAAAGCTGAAACAGTATGAAGCAAAAAATATTGTTGTGGATCCGGTCATGGTATCTACCAGTGGGTCACGATTAATTAGTGAAGATGCAATTGAAACATTGAAGACTGAACTGTTTCCGTTGGCTTCCATACTAACACCGAACATTCCAGAAGCGGAGGAGTTGACAGAAATGAAAGTGGCAAGCACCGACGATATGATCCTTGCAGCACGTGTAATTTCTGAAGCTTATCATTGTGCAGTCCTTTGTAAGGGCGGTCATAAGATCAATGATGCCAATGATCTGCTTTATTGGAGAGGAAACTACCGCTGGTTTGAGGGAAAGCGAATAAATAATCCCAATACTCATGGAACCGGATGTACATTGAGCAGTGCCATTGCCTCTAATCTTGCCAAAGGATTTGATTTGGAAACCTCTGTTAATCGCGCAAAACAGTATATTTCCGGCGCATTGGCAGCGATGCTTGACCTTGGAAAAGGAAATGGTCCTATGGACCACGGATTTGCAATTCATAATGAATTCACTTTGGAGAAGAGGGATTTATAATGGAAAAGAGGACATCACTTTTTGACAATGGCCTCATCTGGTTCGGTGCAGCTGTTTCTATTGCAGAAATTCTCACAGGCACCTATTTTGCATCGCTTGGTCTGAAGAAGGCCATCATAGCTATAATTTTAGGCCATTTGATAGGATGTGGCATGCTGTTTTTGGCAGGAGTGATTGGCGGGAAAAGCCGTCTCAGTTCCATGGAAACGGTGAAGCTAAGCTTTGGAAATAAAGGAGGATTGTTTTTTGCCCTGATCAACGTATTGCAATTGCTTGGGTGGACTGCGATCATGATTTATGATGGGGCACTGGCTGCAGGAGGGATTTTTGGCGGCTTTCATTGGATATGGTGTTTGATGATCGGAGGCTTGATTATTCTCTGGATTCTCATCGGTATTACGAATCTGGGAAAAATAAATATCATTGCAATGACAGCCCTGTTTATATTGACGGTTGTGCTTTGCAAGGTGATTTTTAGTGGAGAACATGCGGCTTTGATAGAACCAGATGGCAGTTTATCCTTTGGTGCTGCTGTGGAACTGGCAGTTGCCATGCCATTGTCGTGGCTGCCTCTAGTAAGCGACTACACAAGAGAGGCAGAAAAGCCGGTAAAGGCTTCTTCTGTCAGTGCAATTGTATATGGAATCGTAAGCTGTTGGATGTATGTTATTGGTATGGGAGCTGCGATGTTTACTGGGGAGTATGATGTTGCCCAAATTTTGCTGAAGGCGGGACTTGGAATTTTGGGATTAGTTATTATTGTATTTTCTACAGTGACAACCACATTCCTGGATGCGTGGTCTGCTGGAATTTCCAATGAGTCCATCATGCCAAGGTTTAAGGGGAAACAGGTTGCAGCGGTTGTAGCTATCCTTGGAACGGTTGGCGCATGTTTGTTTCCGATGGATGATATTACCGATTTCCTGTATTTTATCGGGTCTGTTTTTGCTCCAATGATTGCGATTCAGATTGTGGACTATTTCATTCTTCACAAGGATGCGCATAATACATTGTTTGAAAAGCGTAATATGGTCATATGGCTTCTTGGTTTTATATTGTACCGGATGTTAATGAAAATAGATTTGCCCATAGGCAATACATTGCCGGATATGTTATTAACAGGCATGGCCTGCGTTATAGTCAGCTGGTGTTTGAAAAAACAAATAATAAAGCATGAATGCTTTGGAAATAAGAAACCTATCTAAAGAATATAAGGATTTTAAACTTGATAAGGACAACAGGGAGGTCTTTAACAGGACAAAGGAGGACGTGTGCGTAGATTCATATTCTAACCATTTTTCACTCAACATTGACAAGAACGACTAGAATGGTTAGAATATGGTTAGAATATGAATAGGAGGTGGGCAGATTGCATTTTAGTGAAAGTGAAACTGTTGAACTAAAAGAGACTGTTATAGATGATATCAAGAAAGAGATTATTGCTTTTGCAAATTGTGAAGGTGGCAGGCTATATATTGGTGTAAGCGATGACGGAAGCCTGATTGGTGTAGAGAGCCCAGATCAGACTATGTTGCAAATCAGCAATATGGTGAGAGATAACATTAAACCAGATGTGACAATGTTCGTTCATTATGATATTTTAGCTACAGAAGGGAAGCAGATTATAGCTATAGATGTGCAGCGGGGCACGGATAGGCCTTATTATCTGGCTAAAAAAGGATTGAGGCCGGAAGGAGTTTATGTACGTCAGGGAACATCATCGGTTCCGTCCACCGATACAGCTATTCGCCGTATGATTAAGGAAACGGATGGTGACAGTTTTGAGGACCTTCGTTCATTAGAACAGGAATTGACTTTTAAAGAGGCAAGCAAGGAGTTCGCAGAACGAAAAATAGCATTTGGAGTACTGCAAAGAAAAACCCTGGGACTGGTTAATGAAGATGATATCTATACAAATTTGGGTTTATTGTTATCTGATCAGTGTTCCCATACAATCAAGGCAGCTATCTTTGAGGGCACGGACCAGAGTATATTCAAGGACAGGAGGGAGTTTTCCGGCTCTCTGATGAAGCAGTTAAAAGAGGTCTACGAATATATTGATATTCATAATCAGACTCATGCCACCTTTGATAAGCTTCGTAGAATCGATACAAGAGATTATCCGGAGGTTGCTCTTAGAGAGGCACTTCTGAATTCACTCGTACATCGGGATTATGGATTTAGTGCAAGCACGATTATCGGTATATATGATGATCAAATCGAATTCACCTCCATAGGAGGGTTGCTGCCTGGAGTATCTCTGGCTGATGTAATGCTGGGCCTTTCTGTTTGCCGCAATCCAAAGCTGGCAAATATATTTTACCGCCTGGAACTGATTGAAGCCTACGGAACCGGCATGAGAAAAATCATAAATGCTTATAAAGGAAGTGGTAAGGTACCTGATATTCAGGTAACGGATAATGCATTTAAGATTATTCTGCCGAACCTTAATGCTTCTACTGTAGTTTCTCGATTACCAGGATGTTCAGAAGAATCAGAAATCCTGAAATATCTACAGAAAAATAAGACCATCACGCGAAAGGATGTGGAAGAAATCCTTGGGATCAGTCAATCATCTGCAGTCCGCCTGCTGAAAAAGATGCTTGCATCTGGTCTTCTCGTATGTGAAGGTGGAGGGCGGAACATAAAATACCGTCTGCCATAATAGTTTAATATGTAATCC
>JAEZLD010000009.1 GCA_023415335.1 Bacillota bacterium
GTTTTTCAGTAAAATAGTTTTCCCAAAGACCTTCCGAAAGCATCTCCCCATACTCATCGTTTATATATACATCAATGGCATTGTCACGGTCAGGCCTTTTAAGTGTTGGCTTGAAGGGAAGATTCAAGACCATAGAGTGCTGCCTTAAATGCCATATATCAGCCTTGCTGCCTGCCATCCTTGTGCAGTGTATGCGGGACTGCTGTCCTGCACCCACGCCAATAGCCTGCCCATGGGCTGCATAGCATACAGAGTTGGACTGGGTATACTTTAAGGTAATAAGGGCTATTATAAGGTCTCTCTTAGCCGATGATGGAAGGCTCTTATTTTCTGTTACTAAATTGCTTAAAAGCCCTTCATTTATTTTGAAGCTGTTTCTCCCCTGCTGGAAGGTTATACCGTATACCTGCTTCCTCTCCAGCTCCTCAGGCAAGTATGATGGGTCTATTTTAACTACATTATAGCCTCCCTTACGCTTACCCTTAAGAACCTCCAGCGCTTCAGGTGAATAGCCCGGCGCTATTACTCCATCGGATACCTCCCTTGCAATAAGCCTTGCTGTAACATAATCACATTCATCACTTAGTGCAATCCAGTCTCCGAAGGAAGACATACGGTCCGTTCCCCTGGCCCTTGCGTAGGCACAGGCAAGCGGTGATTCGTCCAAGCCCTCCACATCCTCAACAAAGCAGGCCTTTTTAAGTGCCAAGGGCAGAGGCGTTCCAACAGCAGCAGAGGTAGGACTTACATGCTTGAAGGAGGTGGCGCAGGGCATCCCTGTTGCCTCCTTAAGCTCGGCTACCAGCTGATAGCTGTTCAGTGCATCAAGAAAATTAATATAGCCCGGCCTTCCGTTTAGAATTTCTATGGGAAGGTCTGAGCCATCCCTCATATATATCCTTGCACCCTTCTGGTTAGGGTTGCAGCCATATTTAAGTTCAAATTCCTTCATTTAAATTTCCTTTCTTACAGCCCCGCCCAGGCTGTCTTAGCATTTTTGTTTATCATCCTGTTTTCTGTTTTTCCATCCATTAAGTCTATATATCTTACATATAGTGAAATCTTATTCTGTTCATTAAGATTATCCCATATCTGGGTTGTAAGCTCATCTATGCTGTCAGGTATCATTATCCTCTCAGGCTCACCACAGAAGGTGGGTATAGGGGTCCCATCACACTTGTAGGTATGTATAAAATGCCCTATACCTGGAAGTGACGGATAGGAGAAGGTATATCTGCTGCAGGCACTCCCCTCAGGGTCAGCGCTCTTAAGTATGCTCATCTGGTAGGAGAAGTCATCATTTTCAAAAGTGAGCATGCCGCTGATTCTTGGGGTAAAGTTAGGAGCATCGGGCTCAAAGCAGCGTGTATTTAATGCCTCTGAAAAGCCTCTGCCCTGCTTGATAAAATCATATATGGTATCGGTCTGGTCTCCATTGGTTAGGATAAGCTTATTCTCATATCTTCTTATAGGGGAGTATATTATAAGGAATGGATCTGACACCTTGGATGCATCAAAAGGATGTATTATAACCTCCTCGCCATTCTCTACGAATATACGGTTGCGGCTGTTTTCACTTCGCCCCATAATGAAGTAGGCAATAGCAGCCTTTGTGCCGTCCTTACTTTTTCCTATTACTATTCCCCGTCCTACATAGCTGTTATCCTTTATAAGCTCTTCTATATTAAAGGTCTCGTATACGTTCATAGCTATTTCCTTTCGCACTTATTTCCCAGGAAACCGTCTCGGCTGCCTCAGGAAGTATTATCCATTCTGCCTGCTCCATTACCCTTCTTTGGAGTATCTCAGGAGTATCACCGGAAAGCACCTCAACAGCCTTCTGAAGTAGTATCTCCCCTCCGTCAGGTATCTCGTTTACAAAGTGCACAGTAGCTCCTGTAACCTTAACCCCATAGCTTAAGGCTGCTTCATGAACCTTAAGTCCATAGAAGCCCTTGCCACAAAAGGAAGGTATAAGGGATGGATGGATGTTGAGTATTCTCTTTGGGTAGCAGCTTGTAAAGCTCTCACTTAGTATATTCATAAACCCTGCAAGAACTATAAGCTGTATATTATGCTCCCTCAGGACTTTCCTAAGCTGAAATTCATACTCCTCCTGACAGGAAAAGCCTTTCCTTTGCATTACCACCGAGGGTATGTTATTTATCCTTGCCCTCTCTAATGCATAGGCCCTAGGGCTGCTGGATATGACCAGAACTATCTCCCCGCTTTTAAGCTTTCCTTCCTTTTGGGCGTCTATAAGGGCCTGCAGGTTTGTGCCCCCTCCGGACACAAACACTGCAAGCCTTGTTCTTAGCATATTATAACTCCTTCATCAGACTTTACAGTCTCTCCAATAATGTAGGCATCCACATCATTCTCGTGAAGGATTTCAAGCGCCCTATCAGCGTCATTCTTATCTACCACCACGCTCATGCCAACTCCCATGTTGAAGGTGTTGAACATATCCCTTTCAGGTATGCTGCCAGTCTTGGCAATAAGATCAAATATTGGAAGCACCCTTATGGAACTCTTTTCTACCTTTGCACTGTAGCCCCTTGGAATGCTTCTTGGAATGTTTTCATAGAAGCCTCCTCCTGTTATGTGGGAAACAGCCTTAACCCTTATCTGGTCAAAGAGTGCAAGCATTGGCTTTACATATATACATGTAGGAGTAAGCAGCGTCTCTCCTATGGACTTGCCAGATAGCTCTGCTACAGGGGACTTGGTGTCCTTGTTTTCTATATCAAACACCTTCCTTACCAGAGAGAAGCCATTAGAATGAACTCCGCTGGAGGGAAGGGCTATTATAACATCACCAGATACTATGGTTTTATTGTTGAGTATCCTTGACTTATCGACAACACCTACAGTAAACCCTGCCAGGTCATATTCATCCTCAGGATAGAAGCCAGGCATCTCTGCGGTCTCTCCTCCTATCAAGGCAGCTCCTGACTGTACACAGCCCTCTGCCACTCCTGATACAATGTCTGCAATCCTTTCAGGTATGTTTTTACCACAGGCAATGTAATCCAGGAAAAACAGTGGCTTAGCGCCGCAGCATATAACATCATTTACACACATGGCCACGCAGTCTATACCAACTGTATCATGCTTATCCATAAGGAATGCCAGCTTAAGCTTAGTCCCCACTCCATCTGTTCCGCTTACAAGCACTGGCCTTTCGATACCGGTCATATCCATCTCAAAAAGCCCTCCGAAGCCTCCTATTTCTGAGGAGGTACCGCTTGTCATTGTTCTTGCAATGTGCTGCTTCATCAGCTCAACCGCCTTGTATCCCGCAGTAATATCAACTCCAGCTGCAGCATAGCTGTCAGATTTTGAATTCTTCATAATATCTATTCCTTTCCATTCCAGCAGTATGTGCATATTTTACATCTATCCAGCCCTATAGACCTTACAAGTCCCTCTAAGGACTGGAATTCAAGTGAGGTAAGCTTAAGTCTGTCACATATAGCCTTCCTTAAGGCCTTGCCCCTCTCCGAGGTTCCATCGCTGTATTCATCTATATACTTAAAGCCCTCTTCCCCCTCCAGCTCAAGTATGGTCCTGCGGGTAATAAGCTCCATTTCCGAGTTGCTGCGGGAGAAGTTAAGGTATTTGCATCCAAACATAATTGGAGGACAGGCTGAGCGCATATGCACCTGCTGTGCTCCGTTCTCATATAGAAACTCTACTGTTTCCCTAAGCTGTGTTCCCCTTACTATGCTGTCATCTACAAAGAGCAGCTTCTTGCCATCAATAAGGTCATGTACAGGAATCTGCT
>JAEZLD010000026.1 GCA_023415335.1 Bacillota bacterium
GGTCACCTATCCTCTCCAGGTTGCTTAAGGTATCAAGAAAAATTGTTCCAAGCTCAGAGGTACCGCTGTTATTGCTGAGCCTTTTGAAATGATTCTGTCGGTAAAGCTTTTCCATGTTGTCTATCTCCACTTCTGCTAGAAGGGCCTCCTGGGCTATCTTTGTATCCCCTGTTTCAAGAGCTCTTATTGAGCACTCCAGGGAGAGTCTAACAGACTTATAGGCTCTTTTTAACTCCTCCAAAGCCTCCGGTGAAAAGCTCTCCGATATATCCAGCCTTCCCTGGGCAAGCTCAGATAGATTGTCTGCGTGGTCACCTATCCTTTCCAAATCATTTACCACGTGAAACATAGATGCTACCTGCTTTGCCTGGTTTTCCGGAAGGGATTCATTGGATATGGCAATAAGGTAATCAGTAATTTCCTTTTCAAGAAAATTAATAACTCTCTCCCTTTCAAATACTGCATTTATAAGCTTTTCTTCTCCTGAAATAATTGCTTCAACTGCATCAGTCACGTTACTTGATGCCAGTTTTCCCATGCGGATGCACTCTTGCACCACCTGGCCTGCTGCAACAGTAGGGGTTTCAAGTATTCTTTTGTCAAGGTATTTAAGCACAAATTCATCATCCTTATCATCAGTTCCCCTTGTAAGCTTTTCTGCAAGTCTTACAATTATATAAGTAAAGGGCAATAGTATTATTGTGCTGACTACATTAAAGACCGTGTGAGCATTGGCAATCTGCCTGGAGACATCTCCTCCAAGCATGGGAATAAACCTTGCGACAATGGGCAGGAGAAGCATGAATATTATAGTACCAGCAATGTTGAACAAACCATGAAGAATGGAGGCACTTTTAGCATTTTTGCTGGCTCCTATGCCTGCAATAGCAGCTGTAACGGTGGTTCCTATGTTGCTTCCAAACAGTATGGGAAGGGCCAGCTTTAGGGTTAAGGCACCGCTGGAGGCCATAGCCTGGAGAATGCCTATAGTGGCACTGCTGCTCTGTATAATGGCAGTAACTACAGTACCTACCAGAACTCCCAGCAGGGGGCTTTTGCCCAGGGAAGTAATGAAGCTGTGGAAGACTGGGGATTTTGACAAAGGTACCATGGATTCCTTCATCATGGTAAGACCGGCAAACAATATTCCAAAGCCCAGGAGTATTTCTCCCAGCTGACGGTGGCTCCTTTTGCGGGCAAACAGTGCAAAAAAGGCACCTATTCCTAGAACAAGGGGAGAAATTTCCTCAAGGTTTAAGGCTATAAGCTGTGCGGTTATTGTGGTGCCAATGTTGGCTCCCATTATAACCCCAGCAGCCTGGGTCAGATTCATTATGTCTGCATTAACAAAGCCGATGGTCATAACTGTAGTAGCACTGCTGCTCTGAACTATGGCTGTAACTACGGCACCCACAAGAACTCCCATAACAGGATTTTTAGTAAGCACTCCTATGAGCCTTTTAAGCCTGTTCCCTGCAGCCTTCTGCAGACCATCTCCCATAAGCTTCATTCCATATATAAAAAGCCCAAGGCCTCCAAGCATGGAAAAAATAATTGTATAGCGCATAAGTATCCCTCCGTAGACTAAGCTAGTAAAAATATAATGTGAATAATATAAGCTTAGTATGTGCATAAACAGGGAAAACTTAAGCAAAAATTTATCTGTATAGAACAGCGAACATTTGTTTTGTATAATATAATTGAACTTATAACAAGTAAAGATTAAAATATAGTTATAAATTGTTACAGAGGAAGCGGGGGCAGTCCATGAAATTACCAATGCTAAAAAACAATAAAAACAGAATAATATCTGAAATTACCATAGATAAAAGACAGGGAGATTACAGGCCATACCCTGAGGATATGAGTGAGGAACTTAAGGGCTATCTAAAATCAAATGGAATAGAGCAGCTATACTCCCACCAGTATGAAATGTTTAACCGTGCGGTGAAGGGGGAGAATGTTATTATAACCACCTCCACTGCCAGTGGAAAGACCTTAAGCTTCCTGCTGCCTGTTGTGGAGAAGATATTGAAGGATCCTTCGGCCAGGGCTATATTTGTATATCCAACAAAGGCTCTTGCCCACGACCAGTTTAGAAATCTTTTGCCCATACTTGAGTATTTTGGAGAGGGCAGGATACAGGCGGGCATATATGATGGGGATACCCCTACCAATGAAAGGACAAGAATCAGGAAGAATGCTAACATAATACTTACTAATCCTGAGATGCTTAACTCCTCGTTTATTCCTAACCATAGTATGCATGGCTTCAACCATATATTTTCAAGACTAAGGTTCTTGGTTATAGATGAGTTGCACGTATACAGGGGTGCATTTGGTTCTCATATGGCCAATATAATGCGAAGGATGGAAAGGGTGTGCCGTTACTATAGGAGCAATCCGCAGTTCCTGTTCAGCTCTGCTACTATTGCGAACCCCCTTGAGCTAGCAGAAAATATAACAGGTGAGAGGTTTACCCATATAGCCAAGGATGGTTCTCCTGGCAGTCAGAAGAAGATATATGTATGGCAGCCTCCTTTTGTAAGGGACACAGAATATAGGAAAACTCCTGAGGAGGAGGCCTCCGAGTTCATACCTGATCTGGTTCAGGAGGGTACCAGGTTCATAACCTTCTGTAAAAGCAGAAGGGAGGTTGAGGTAGTGCTTAAGGAGGCCCGTGACAGGCTGGAGGACATAGACTCCCTCCCAAGTCTTGGTAATGACCTGACGGATAGAATATCAGGCTACAGGGGAGGGTATACCCCTGAGGAGAGAAAGGAAATAGAAAGAAAGCTTTCTAAGGGGCTTATAAATGGCGTCATTGCCACCAATGCCTTGGAGCTTGGAATAGATATAGGAGAACTGGAGCTTGCCATTTCCTGTGGCTATCCAGGAACAAAGGCTTCCTTCTGGCAGCAGATAGGAAGGGCGGGCAGAAAGGGAGACGGAGCCATAGGTATGCTTATACTGGACGTTTCTCCCATGGACCAATATATTGCAGTAAACTCAGGCTGGCTTGTTGAGTCAGGAGTAGAAAATGCAGTTATAGACAAGAATAACCTTTTTATACAGCTTGCCCATGTAAGGGCAGCAGCAGCTGAACTCCCCCTAACCCTTGATGATGCTTCGGTATTCCCTGATATAGGTGAGATAATACCTGTGCTTATAAAAGCAAAGGAGCTTAAAAATGACGGTGGGCAGTTTGTATGGATAGGCAGGGATTTTCCTGCAGGTGACTTTAACCTGAGGAACATATCCAGCGACATATACAAGGTAGTAAACAAAACCAACGGGGTAACCCTTACTCAGATGGATGAGGTTCAGGCCTTCCATGAGGTGTACCCCAAGGCCATATATATACACGACTCAATGCAGTATATTGTAGAGAAGCTGGATTTGGTTAACAGGATTGCCGAGGTGGTGCCTGTGGACATGAACTACTTTACAGTACCCTTTACAGAAACTGCTGTCAGTATAATAAATGAGTTTAAATCCAAACAGATAGCAAGGACAACTGCGTCCTTTGGTGATGTAAACATAAAGGAAGCAGTGCCTGCCTATAAGATGATACAGTTCCATAACAGACAGAACCTTGGCTTTGAGCCAATAAAGGAGAATCTGTTTACCCAGCTTGAAACAGAGGGGCTATGGTATCTTATACCAGAGGATGTTGACAGCCTCATAAATGCCTACACAGAATATAACTACTATAGCGGAATAAAGCATGCACTGCTGACAGCGGCAAGAATGAGGACTATGGCAACTGCAGAGGATATAGGAGGCAGTATATTCAACACTGCTGAGGACAATGGGAACATAAAGAGGGCATATGTAATACTTTATGATATGTACCCTGGTGGTCTGGGCTTTACTGAAAAGGCTTATGACATGGCAGAGGATATATTAAATGGAGCCATAAGCCTGGTTAAAGGGTGCAGATGTAAGGACGGCTGCCCTGCCTGCGTGGGAGATTACCATCTGGATAAGAAACTGGTACTTTGGGGGCTTTCAGGAATGCTTTCATCCTCCCAGCCACCTGTGAGGATTACCCCAAGGGCCCCAGAGGTTAAGTTCTATGAGGAGAAAAGCTTTAATTTAGGGGAATTGCCAGATAGGTGGAATGAATTCCTTGAATTTCTAAATAAGAGAAGTGAGGCCTTTGTACAGTTTTTTAAAACTGTTGAAAAGGTAAGCTTAATGGGGGATAAGCTGGTTATAAAGGTGGATTCACCGTTCTATAAGGAATGGATAATGGAGACTGCCAACCGCAGCAGGATAGAGAACATAATAAGGCGGTATGTTAAGGTTTCCGATAAGTTTAAAATTGACGTGGATGTTAACGAGGAAAACACAAATAAGATAGATAAGCTTATGAGAAGGTATGATGAGCTGACAAAGTAGGCGGGTGGCAAAATGAAGGATGTATACCTTAAGGACCTTGAAAAACTGAATAAATACCAGCAGGAGGCTGTGGTATCAAATGATGGGGCACTTCTCCTAAGGGCAGCCGTAGGAAGCGGCAAGACTACGGTGCTTGTGCATAAGGTTTTGTACCTTCATCTTATAAGGGAAGTACCTCTTGAGGACATGGTGGTTCTGACCTTTACCAACAAGGCCGCTGAGGAGATAAAATCAAGAATAGAGGTCTTTGGAAACAGCCTTAGGGAAAGAATGAAATACTTCGGTACCTTCCACTCTGTTTCAAGAACACTTCTTCGGGAAAGCAGTAGTCTTGAAAGCTTAGGCTATACAAGGGACTTCAAGGTCATGGATAATGATGAGGCCTCGGAAATGCTTGAGAATATCATTAAGAATAACAGGCTGAACATTAAGTATTCCTCAAAGCTAATGAAGAGGATAGAGGAGTTTAAAAAGGGAAAGCACCTGTATGGTGTTATGAAAAAGCAGGATGATATAGAATGCCTGCTTTCCTTGTACAAGGAGGAAAAGGTTTCTAAAAACCTCATGGATTTTGATGATCTTATAGAAAACTGTCTACAAATAATAGACAGCGCTGTCAGCCCTAAGTGGATAATAATAGATGAACTCCAGGACACGGACATCAGGCAGCTTAAGCTGGTAAAGGCTATGTGCAGCCCTCACACAAAAATATTTGCAGTAGGTGACCCCAACCAGATTATATACTCATGGAGAACAGGCAACACTAACATATTTAAAAGCTTTAAGGAGCTCTTTTGTCCTAAGGAGCTTTCCTTGTCCTATAACTACCGCTCCACAAGAACCATTCTTGAGGCCTCAAAAGCATTTATGGGAGAAGGGGAGCTTGATGGAGTGAAGGGCTATGGAAGCCCTATTATAATCACCAGGCACCATGATGCCTTTAACGAAGCCCTGCATATAGCAAGAAGGTTAAGGGAACTAAATAATGAAGGGATACCTTTTGGCAGCATAGGAGTGCTTTATAGAAGACAGGCACAGGGGGAGGTGTTATTCGATACTTTCCAGAAGGAGAACATACCCTGCAGGATGGTTTTTAAGAGCACCCTTATATATGAGGACCAGGATGCAGCAGAGCAGGATGGCAGGATTTCTCTTATGACCCTTCATGGCTCCAAGGGACTTGAGTTTACCCATGTATTTATAACAGGGGTGAATGCAGGAAACATACCTCTTTCCCAGAAACGCAGTGAAGAGGAGGAAGAGGCAAGGCTATTCTTTGTAGGAATGACCAGAGCTAAAGTCTACCTGGAGCTTTCCTACCTTTCAAGACCATCGCTGCCTGGAATGGTGCCCTATCTAAGCCCCTATATATCAATGTTGCCCCAGGATCTGCTTAAGCGGGAGGACCAGGAGGGAGGAGCAAGCCTTAAGGAGCTTGTTAAGCTGCTCAGGGATGAGAAGGAGAAGAACCAGAGGCAGGAGCTTAGAAAGGCCACGCATCCAAAGTATGGAGAGGGCAGTATCGTTTATGAGGACGACAGCATAATAAAGGTTATGTTTGAAGGCTACGGGGAGAAGGAGTTTTCAAAGCTTTTTTCTCCATTAAAAACAGAGTAGTGGAAAAAGCTACTTTACTGAAAATAAATTAAATGGTGTATAAATATTATACTCTGTATGATAAAATAAATATAAAATAACCTAAAAGCTATAGAAAATCATTAGGGGGGATAGTATGTCAATATTTGATAACTTAGGCAAAAAAATAGGAGAAACTGCTCAAGCGGCACAAAAGAAGGCTAATGAGACAATAGAAATCACAAAGCTTAACAAGTCTATAGCTAATGAAGAGGACAAAATAGAGGGGATATACTTAGAGCTTGGTAAAAAGCTATACGGATTTTATGCTAAGGGACAGGAAGTAGGAGAAAACTTTGAGCAGGAATGCGAAGAAATAAGCGTTTATGAGGATAATATAAAGGAACTTAAGAAGAAGATAATGGAGCTTAAAAACATCAGGCTCTGCCCAAATTGTGGAACTGAAATAGAGGAGGGGATTTCCTTCTGCTCAAAGTGCGGTACAAAAATTGAAGCACCTGCACCAAAGGCGCATGCACAGGAGGAAAAGCCTGACTTTAAGGTATGTCCAACCTGTGGTTCAAGACTCACCTTAGAGGCTGCATTCTGCCCAAGCTGCGGAACAAAGCAGGAGGTAATTGAGAAGAAGGAAGAAGTCCACCAGGAGCCAAAGAAGTGTCCACAGTGTGGAGATGAGGTTGAAGAAGGAGTTGCATTCTGCCCAAGTTGCGGAGCAAAATTAAATTAGTTTACATGAAGATGGCTATACAAAGGGACTTCAGCACTGGTGCTGAAGTCCCTTTAAACATATTATTTTATTACAAATCTGTACCCAAGACCTCGCACAGTCTGGAGGTACTTGGGATTTGATGGGTCATCCTCTATTTTGTTGCGTAGCCTGCTTATGCTTACCATTATAGTGTTGTTGTCCACAGGCTCCTCGCTCCACAGCAGCTCATAAAGCATGCCTTTTGAAAATACACGGTTTACGTTGTCTAGGAAAAGCTTCATCAGTGCATTTTCCCTGGAGGACAGTATAAGCTCCTCTCCATTTTTAAAAACCTTGAGAGTGGTTGTGTTATAGGTGAAGGGGCCAGCAGTAATTACGTCTGAGAAGCAAGAAGCACGGCTCCTACGAATAAGTGCCTTCACCTTTGCACCCAGTGTTACAGGATTGAAGGGCTTTGTTATATAGTCATCAGCACCTATATCAAGTCCATATAAGGTGTCTAAATCCTCATCACGTCCGCTGACAATTATAATTGGTGTCAATATGCCACGCTCCCTTACCTTCTGAACGGTTTCGAAACCATCCAGACCTTTCATATTAATGTCCATAAGTATTAATGAATATGTATTATATTCAAGCTTTGAAAGAGCTGCCTCTCCACTTGGTACAGCATCACACTCTAAACCATTGCTCTTTAAAACCCTACAAAGAGTTGTTTGGACGGATGGATTATCATCTACAATTAACACCCGGTCACCCATATATGTGCCCCCTTTACATTACAAATCAAATCAGTTACTATAGGTTATTATATGGAAAGTTTATTTGATTTTCAAGGGGGAAGTGATTCATGCACATCAAACGAAGATATTACATATCTATAATTGTGGCGGCTGCAGCAATTATATTTCTAATTGTAGGTGGAATTGTATGTGCCAGCGAAATGACAAAGCATTACAATTATGATAGCCTGGCTAATTACAAAAACCTGACAGGAAAGTTCTTCGAAATGGTGATTATGGTTATAATTGGGGTAGCCGTTCTTTTGTTATGGATTATTAAACTGACTGTAGCAAAGCTGAAGGCAGATGAAAGGCTGCATATTCATGGCGAGGAAACAAAGATGCATATACAGATTGCACACAATCAGAGACTTCAGGAAATGGGGGCCTTAAGTGCAGAGATTGCACATGAAATCAATAACCTGATGACACCTATAATGGCAAACAGCCTTATGCTGCTGGAGTCTGTATCACCAGATGATACAGAAACCTACGACAGCCTTTTGGAAATATATAACTCATCCGAGAGAGCCAAAAGTATGATTACTAAGATTTCTATAATGAGCAGAAAGGATGACCAGACACCACAAAGTCCAATAGTGCTGGATAAGTTTATTAAGAAGGCTTGCGAGTATTCTAAGCTTATGCCTGCTGATAATATAAATGTTGTGTTTAAACCTGGATGTGGGAATATGAAAATTATGGGCCGGGAAATAAGTCTGCTGCAGGTTTTTATGAATCTATTTACAAATGCATGCTATGCCATGGAGGGCAAAGGTGGGACACTTGCGGTTATAAGCAGGATCACCAGTGATGAGAAATGGGCTGAAATACATGTGTCTGATACAGGTGGAGGCATTGTTGAGAAGGATATGGAGCATATATTTGGTGCTTTTTATACTACAAAGCCTGCCGGAAAGGGAACTGGACTTGGGCTTTATATCGTTCGGGAAATACTTAAGGAGCATAGAGGTACTATTAGCGTAAGAAATATTGGAAGCGGTGCGGAGTTTACCATACGCCTCCCCCTTATTTAGATAGTACTAAAGGGGTATAAAGCCTCTTCATGTTACGGAAATGTAATATGGAGAGGCTTTATACTTACATAAGTGTAAGATAATAGTAATAATAATGAAAGGTTATGATGTTACTATATTGGTAAAATATTGTTATTATATTAACAATAAAATACAAACATATGGGGGAAAAGAAATGAAGAAAATCATCTCACTACTACTAGCCACATGCATGACTTTTGCAGTTGCTGCCTGTGGAAGTAAATCCGGCAGCAATAAAACTGAAGCAAAGCACCTAAAGCTGGGAATGTATATTGTAACCTCCCAAAGTGGCAGTGATGCTACAGCTGATGGCAATGGGAACGCCCAGACTGACTCTACTGTGGCTACTGTTCTCCTAGATGAAAAGGGAGTAATAGTAGACTGTATCATTGACGTGGCACAAACCAAGATAGGATTTACCACAGCAGGAGAGGTTCTGGAAAAGGATAAGAAGGTTCAGAGTAAAAGGGAACTGGGAGATGCTTATGGAATGGCTGCTCGTGCTAAAAAGGGCGAGTGGGATAAACAGACACAGGGCTTTTGTGATTATGCCATAGGCAAGACAGCTAAAGAAATTTCTGGTATTGCAATAGATGAGTCTGGGGCACCAACAGACAAAGCAATCACTGCCACTACAACAATAAAGATTGGTGATTTTATTGAAGCTGTTGTGGGCGCCTGTGAAGCTGCAACAGAGCTAGGTGCTAAGGATGGTGACAAGCTTGGACTTAAGATTGTTACTAATATAGCAGATTCCACCGATGCTTCTGCAGATGGAGACGGAACATGCTATGCTTATTCCACATACTGCGCTGTAACCGCTGACAAGGATGGCAAGGTAACCTCGTCAACTATTGATTCAACCCAGAGCAAAATCAGCATTAGTACAGCAGGTGTAATTACCAGCGACCTTTCAAACTCAAAGGTTGTTTCCAAGAATGTCCTGAAGGACAAGTATAACATGGCATCTCGCTCTGAAATAGGAAAAGAGTGGTATGAGCAGGCTGCAGGCTTCTGCGACTATATAAAAGGAAAGTCTGCTGATGAAATCAGCGGAATAGCCTTAGATGAGTCCGATAAACCTAAGGATGATGCTCTGCTGGCAACAACTACAATTACAATTGGTGATTTCATTGAGGCTGCAGTAGCAGCTGTAGCTGACGCAAAGTAATTAAAGATTATCCATGCAATGCTAAAGGATATACAGTTATATCCTTTAGCTTGTTGTGAATAATGGGAAGGGTGTTTTATGAAAAAAAGACTTATTATTATATTAATCATCTGCATGCTTGTAGGAATGTTTTCTTCATGCAACCGGAATAGTGGACTTAACCGCTACCAGGCAACGTTTCTTACCTTGTTTGACACAGTTACAACTATTACAGGATATGCTGAAAATAAGGAAGTTTTTTCTGAAACAACCCAGAGGATTCATGACGAGCTGGAGGAGTATCACAAGCTTTTTGATATATATAATGACTATGAAGGCATTAATAACATAAAAACCATCAACGATAATGCTGGCAAAGCAGCGGTTAAGGTGGACAACAGAATAATAGACATGCTGGAGCTGGCATATGAAATGTATGGATATACGGGCGGCATGCTAAATGTAGCAATGGGAAGCGTGCTATCCCTATGGCATGATGCCAGGGAGGATGGAATTGAAAATCCTGAGGCATCATACCTGCCAGATGCTGAAGCACTTAAGGGGGCTTCATACTCCATGGATATAGAGAAGCTAGTAATTGATAAGGAAAACAGCACGGTGTTCCTTGCTGACCCCGGAATGAGCCTTGATGTGGGGGCCATAGGCAAGGGATATGCAGTTGAGGCTGTATGTTCATCCATGGAGAAGGATGGACTTGACCACTATGTGATAAACGTTGGTGGAAATGTACGTACGATTGGTACAAAGGATGATGGGAATGGGTGGAAGGTAGGTGTAGAGGATCCTGAGGGCAAGGATAAATACCTGCTTTACCTTAGCGTTTCTGACAAAACTGTTGTTACCAGTGGATCCTACCAGCGCTACTTTACAGTGGATGGCGTGAAATACCATCATATTATTAATCCTGGATCACTTTATCCGGAAAATCAGTATCTTTCAGTAACGATTATATCAAACGATTCCGCACTTGCAGATGCATTGTCTACAGCACTTTTTAATATGGACCAGATCCTTGGAGAAAAGATAATAGAAGGCTTCCAGGATACTGAGGCTATGTGGGTATATGCTGATGGCACTAAAGTATTTTCTAGCGGATTTAAAAGCTTTATTATAGAAGGGTGATTAAATGAGTAAATTAACTTTCAGAGGAGGTATCCATACCTTTGAAGGCAAGGAGCTTACTTCAGACAAGCAGACAAAGGTTTATTTACCTACCTCTGGTGAATTAGTTTTTCCACTATCCCAACATATAGGAGCACCTGCAGAACCCTGCGTTAAAACAGGAGACCAGGTTTTAGTTGGGCAGATCATTGCAAGGGCAACGGCTGCAGTTTCTTCAAATATAATTTCTTCAGTATCTGGGATAGTTAAAGACATAGAAGAGCGTAAAACAGTTACAGGCCAGATGATAAAAAGTATTATCATATCGAACGATGGACAATACAAGCCTGTACCATTGATTGGAAGCCTAAGAACTCTGGAGGAGCTCTCCGGAGAGGATATAATATCAGCAATAAAGGATGCAGGAATTGTAGGTTTGGGAGGAGCAGGCTTTCCTACCCATGTAAAGCTTTCACCAAAGGAGCCGGAAAAAGTAGAATACTTCATAATTAACGCCTCAGAATGTGAGCCCTATCTTACGGCTGATTATAGGGCTATAATTGAAAAGGGTGAGCAGCTTATAGAAGGGGCTGAGGTGATTTTAAGGCTGTTTCCTAATGCAAGGTGTATTATTGGCATTGAGGACAACAAGCCTGCAGCAGCAAAGCACATGGCTGAACTGGCTAAGGGACATAAAAAAATCAGTGTAATGGTTTTGAAAACCAAGTATCCCCAAGGAGCGGAAAGAAGCCTGATATATGTGGTAACTAAAAGGAAAATCAACTCAAAAATGCTTCCTTCAGATGTTGGCTGCATTGTGGATAATGTAGGTACTGTTATTGCTGTGGGAGATGCAGCGCTAAGAAATATACCTTTGACTAAAAAAACCATTACAGTTACAGGTGATGCTGTATTGAGTCCATGTAATGTAGAGGTTCCTATAGGAACAAGCTTTAGCGACGTGATTGCTTTTGCGGGAGGGATGAAGAAGAGCCCTGCAAAAATCATATCAGGAGGACCCATGATGGGCGTTGCCTTGAAGAGTCTGGATGTTCCTGTTATAAAAACATCCTCAGCCATACTGTGCTTTACTGAACAGGAAGCTATAAGCTATGAGCCTACAGGCTGCATTGACTGTGGAAGATGCATGGATGCCTGTCCTGAGAACCTTATGCCAATGCTTCTCCAGACATATGCTGAAAAGAAAGACTATGACAAGTTCATAAAAAACTATGGAATGGAGTGCGTAGAATGTGGATGCTGCTCCTATGCCTGTCCTGGACGTAACAAGCTTGCAGAGCAGTTCAAGCCTATGAAGGTTGAAACAAGAGACTATATTAAGAATAATGGAGGTACAAGGTAATGGAATATAATCTGAGTACAACAGCTGCTCCACATGTAAAAACTATAAAAGGGACATCCTCCATTATGAATGACGTGTCCATTGCTTTGATTCCTGCATGTGTTTTTGCCATATATAACTTTGGATTATATGCTCTGGCAATTATTGCTGTATCTGTTATATTTGCTGTTGCCTCTGAGCATTTCTGGCAGTACTTTACCGGAAAGCAGATATTAATCCGTGATGGGAGTGCTCTTCTTACCGGACTGCTGCTGGCCATGAATATGCCGCCTACTGTTCCACTTTGGATTCCTGCTTTAGGAAGTGTTATTGCTATATTAGTAATAAAACAGTTCTTTGGAGGTATTGGAAAAAATTTCATTAATCCAGCACTTGGTGCAAGATGCATACTTATGTTTGCTTTTATGGCAAAGATGAACAGCTTTTCGGTGGATGCTTATACGGGAGCAACTCCTCTTACAGCTTTAAAAAGAGGTATGGCTGTTGACCCAGCCGCAGTGATTGTAGGCTTCAGCTCAGGCTGTATTGGAGAGGTTTCTGCAATTGCACTTCTTATAGGTGCTGCCTATCTGATAATTAGAAAGGTAATAAGCTGGGATATTCCTGTAATGTATATTTTGTCATTTGCTGTATTTACAGCAATTTTCGGCGGCAGGGGATTGGATGCAGCATATCTTATTACACAGATTTTTGGTGGTGGCTTAATATTAGGTGCATTCTTCATGGCAACGGATTATGTAACATCACCACTTACACTAACAGGAAAGATTGTTTATGGTGTTATTCTGGGGATAATTACTGGTATGTTCAGGTTTTTCTCCTCGTATGCAGAAGGAGTATCCTTTGCAATACTCATAGGTAATCTTATGGTGCCAATAATAAACAAAGTGACCATTTATACCAGACTTAAGAGAAGAAAAGTGTATGAAGCTTAATAGGGGGGATATATAATGAGAGAGTTGAAAAAAAAGCATTTTACGGCTAATATTATAGGCCTGATTGCAATCATTGCACTGGGAGTATGTATAACCGTTTTCTCACAGCAGATATATGACAGCCTCAGCAAGGTAACCTTCCTTTCACAAAAGGAGGATGTGCCTGTGGAAGAGGAGGAAAAGTGGAACATTTCATATGGTGACTATGTTCCTGGAACCTATACTGCTACCGTATACGGATTTGAAAGCGATGTAACAGCTACTGTTGAGGTGAGCGAAAAGGAAATCCTTTCTATTGGCATTAATGCAACTGGTGAGTCGAATATAGGACGGAATGCAGCTAAGGTGGTTAAGGAAACAATACTTGGAAGCCAGACCGCAGAGGTTGATGCCGTTTCAGGAGCTACATATACAGCTCAGGCAGCTATTGATGCGGTTAAGGACGCTCTTAAGCAGGCAAGCAGGAAATGAAGGGTCATATAAAAAAAAATGACCTGGTCCTAATTGTAATAATCCTGGCATCTGCACTGCTGCTATGGGTGATTTTCCGTCCTAATGGTAGTGGAGAGGGCAAAGTGGCAGTAGTTACAGTAGATGGACAGGAGTATGCATCACTTCCCCTAGAAGAAGACAGTGAGCTTCTCATCAAGGGCAGGGATGGGCATACGAATCTGCTGGTTATTAAGGATGGGCAAGCCTATGTTGCTGAAGCTGACTGCAGTAACCAGGTATGTGTGGATACAGGTAAAATCAAAGAAGAAGGGGAGCTTATTGTATGCCTCCCTCACAAGGTGGTTGTTACTATTGAAAACAATAAAGGCAGGTAGTGCTGCGAAGGATGTCACACTAATTGGTGTTATGACCGCCCTGGCATTGATTTTCAGCTATGTGGAGGTACTCATACCCTTTAATTTTGGAATTCCAGGTGTTAAGCTGGGGCTTGCAAATCTGGTTATTGTAGTAGCTCTTTATCTCCTGCCTATAAAGCATGCCTTTCTTTTAGATATAATGAAGATTCTTACTGCCAGCTTTTTGTTTGGCAATGTAATGACACTCATATACAGCCTGGCAGGAGGCCTTCTCAGCTTTGTAGCTATGGCACTTGCAAAGAAAACAGATAAGCTAAGTTTAATAGGAGTAAGTGTTTTGGGAGGAGTATTTCATAATTTGGGGCAGCTTATTACAGCTATACTTGTTATGGAAACCCTTAAAATAGCATATTACTTTTCTGTTTTAGCAGTAGCAGGGCTTGTAACAGGACTTTTACTGGGCATTGCTGCAGAAAAGGTAATACATCTTTTGGAAAAGCAGGTAGGCTGAGAAACAAAGGTTTTAAATAATAAAAACTATCAACATATAAAAAAACGCTCTTCCCTAAATTTTAAGGGTAGAGCGTTTTTGCCTATAGTTCTAAATACCATGCATTATTAAACTATGTTTTGTGATATTATATAAATAACAATATATGCAAAGGATTGAGCACAATGGCAAAAAAGTGGGGAGAAAAAAGATATCATTCTCTTAACTACTTTCTACGTAATAAATTTGGTACAAAGGTATTTAAAATATCTCTGGATGCTGGCTTTACCTGCCCCAACCGGGATGGTACGGTAGGAACGGGGGGATGCATATTCTGCAGCGCCAGGGGCTCCGGGGATTTTGCAGGTCAAGGCAGTAATCTAAAGGAGCAGTTTTATGAGGTTAAAGAGGTTATGAATAAGAAGTGGAAGGAAGGAAAGTATATTGCATACTTCCAAGCTTACACTAACACATATGCCCCTGTGGGGGAGCTTAGGGAGAAATACTATAGTGTACTTAACATGAAGGATGTTGTAGGCATAGCTATTGCCACAAGGCCTGACTGCCTCCCTGATAAGGTGCTGGAGCTTATAGAGGAGCTAAGCAATAAAACCTATGTGTGGGTTGAGCTTGGGCTTCAGACTATACATGAGGAAACTGCAGAGCTTATAAACCGTGGTTATGGATTGGATACATACATAGATGCTGTGAGAAAGCTGAAGGAAAGAAGCATAGACGTGGTTACGCATGTTATACTGGGGCTTCCAGGTGAGGATAAGGCTATGATGCTTAAAACCATAGATTTTGTGGCAAATACGGGTACCATGGGAATAAAGCTTCATCTGCTGCACCTTATGAAGGACACAAGATTAGTAAGCCTTTATGAGCAGGGAAAGCTGAGCTTTTTAGATATGGAGGAGTATATTGAGCTTGTAAAAGAGTGTATAGAGCGTCTTCCAGAGGACATGGTTATACACAGGCTTACAGGAGACAGTCCAAGGAGCACCCTTATAGGTCCCACATGGAGCCTTAAGAAGTGGGAGGTGCTGGATGCTATAGATAAAAGCCTTGAAGACGATGACAGCTACCAGAGTAAGAGATATTCTCCTGACATCAGGGTGCAAGAGCTGTTTAAGCTATAGAAAAACAAGTAATGGGGGTATACTGATGAAAAGTACTATAGAGGATGTAGCAAGAGAGGCAGGTGTCTCCATAACCACAGTATCCAGGGCACTGAATGGAAACTATCCAGTGAAAAAGGAAACTATGGAAAGAGTACATCAGGCGGTGAAGAAGCTTGAATATCAGCCCAATCCACTTGCAAGGGGGCTTATAAATAAAAGGACAGATACCATAGGGGTTGTGGTGCCAGGCCTTACAAATATGTTCTTTACAGAGGTACTGGAGGGAATTGAGGAGAAGGCTAAGCAAAAGGGATTTGAGGTCTTAATAGCCAGCACAAAGGGAAGTGCAGAGTATGAAAAAAGCTGTGTTAACAAGCTTATAGAAAAACTGGTGGATGGAATAATCATAATAGACCCCCAGACTGAAAACATAACCTCAGGCTTTCTTGAGGATATTGCATTAAAACTGCCTTTAATATGTGTTAATGGGCTACATAATAATGTAAACTGCAGTTTTATTATAAGCGACCAGGAGAAGGGTACATGGGATGCACTAAGCTACCTGCTATCATTAGGCCATACCCATATAGGATTTATAAGAGGAGGAGAAAGCTACTCCTATGACCTTAAGGAGAATATATGTAAAAGGTGGGCTCAGGAGAATAACTGTCAGGTTAATATAGTACATGTCAGGGATGGAAACAGCATAATGGTAGTTCAAAATACAGCTGAGGAGATAAAAAGCCTCCACAAGGAAAGGCTTAACATAGGTGCTGAGGTAACAGCCTTCTTTTGCTGCAACGATTTAATGGCAGTAGGAGTTCTTAATGCCTGCAGGGAGCTTAATATCAGTGTGCCAGAGGATGTGTCCATAATAGGCTTTGATAACATTATAATATCACAGATGACGTCCCCAAATCTTACAACAGTGGACCAGTCCATGAAAGAATTAGGGATCAGGGCAGCAAAGGCAATACTCTCAATGGTAGAGAATAAATCTCTAAGTATGGATAAGGAGCTCGTGGATACAGTACTGGTAAAAAGGGAAAGCTGTGCAAAAAAGAATGTAAAATGACTAATTATTATTTAAATATTGCTTAGGATGTTGTATAATGGTTATAGAAAACGTTTTCTATACTAGTATTTACCAAGGAGGTAACAGCTCATGTCAGAATTGCGATGGAATCCATTGCTTAAAACCTGGACCATGGTGGCATCCAACAGGCAGGCAAGGCCTAATATGCCCAAGGACTGGTGTCCATTCTGCCCGGGTTCAGGGAAGGTTCCTGATGACTACGAAGTATACGTTTATGACAATGATTTCCCTGCCCTGACCCAGAACCCGGAAGGGCCGGACGTGGAGGGTACGGAATTGTATAAGGTCGCACAAAACTACGGAAAGTGTGAGGTCATACTATATTCACCTGACCATAAAGCAACTCTGCACAGCCTTTCCATAGACCACATATGTAAGCTGATAGACCTGTGGGCTGAAAGATATGATGTGCTTTCACAGGATAAAAAAATTAAGTATGTATTTGAATTTGAAAACAGGGGACCTGAGGTGGGAGTTACGATGCCTCACCCACATGGCCAGATATATGGATATCCCTTTGTACCCCTTAAGATAAAAACAGAACTTGATAGCTGCAGGGAATACCATTATAAAAATGGACACTGCATGATATGTGACATGAACAGGGAAGAGGAGGACTTCCAAAAAAGGATTATTGCTGAAAATGGTGGATTTATTGCATATGTGCCATATTTTTCAGATTACCCATATGGGGTGTTCATTGTAAGCAAGACACATAAGGGCAACTTCACTCAGTTCACCTCTAACGAGAGAAGGGAGCTTGCACAGCTGCTTAAGAACATAACGGGAGCCTTTGATACTATGTTTGACAGGCTTTTCCCATATATGATGTGCATACACCAGACCCCTGTAAATACAGAAGAATATAAGGATGCGGATGATTATTATCATTTCCACATAGAATTCTATCCCCCTCTTAGGGATAAGAACAGGATAAAGTATTATGCATCCTCAGAAATGGGAGCATGGGCAGCCTGCAATCCATTAAATACAGAGGATTGCTGCCAGCAGCTCAGGGAGGCCTATAAGAAATTCATAGAATGCAAGGAGGAGTAGTATGGACAAGGAGCTTTTAAAAATAGCCTTCAGAAAAAACTTCCAGTGTGGGGATGAAAAGCTTGAGTGCTTCTTTGCACCAGGAAGGATAAACCTAATAGGAGAGCATATCGACTATAACGGAGGATATGTTTTTCCTGCTGCGCTGACAATAGGTATCTATGGAACAGTAAGGAGAAGGGATGATTCAACTGTCAGGCTCATAAGCTCCAAGTCCGTAAATACCGTGGAGTTTACCATATCCAAGGACTTGAATTTTGATGAAAAGGATGGATGGGGAAACTACCCAAAGGGAGTAGTAAAGTTCCTGGCATGTGAAGGCTATGTATTAAGGGGCTGTGATGTTTATTTCGAAACCACCCTTCCTGATGCCTCAGGGCTTTCCTCCTCAGCCGCCCTAGAGGTGCTAATGGGGTATATAATGCTCTATCCTCTGCTTGGGGATAAGGTGGATAGGGTATGGCTTTCTATAATAGCTCAGAGAATGGAAAATGAATTCATAAAGGTTAACTGTGGAATCATGGACCAGTTTTCTGTTGCAGTCGGCAGGAAGGATAATGCAATGCTGCTGGATTGCAGCACCATTAAATATGAATATGTACCCTTCAGTCTTGGAGACTACAGCCTAATTATAATGAACACCAATAAGAAAAGAGGGCTGGCTGATTCCAAGTATAACGAGAGAAGAAGCCAGTGCGACGAGGCTCTGGCGCTTATAAAGGCCCATAAAGCTATATCAGAGCTTTGCCAGGCATCCTTAGAGGACATAGAAAGCTATATCAGTGACCCTATAATAAAGATGCGGGCAAGACATGCTGTAGCTGAAAACAAAAGGGTACTTAAGGCAGTAGAGGTGCTTAAGGAAGGAAGCATTGCAGAATTCGGAAAGCTTCTTAATGCCTCCCATGAGTCTCTTAGGGATGACTATGAGGTGACAGGTCCAGAGCTTGATGCTATACAGCAGGAGGCTATAAAATGCAGGGGCTGTTTAGGAGCTAGAATGACAGGGGCAGGCTTCGGAGGCTGTGCCATAGCTATTGTAGAAAACAAGAGCGTAGAGGATTTCCTCTCACAGGTTGGATACGGCTACGAAAGGGCTACAGGCATAAAGCCTTTATTTTACATCAGTGAAATAGGGGACGGAGTAAAAAAAATATAATTGGAATTATAGAGTAAGCCTTTCATACATCTCATATGGGAGGCTTGTTTTTTATGGCTTTTATGGATATCATAAAGTTAAAAATATATATGAGTTATAGCAAGGAAAGTCGAGAGCTTTTTTTCTGTGTTTTGTAAAATAAACATGTAAGGAGGTGAAGGCATGAAGGAACAAGCATTAGCTGTGCAGCGTATGCAGGATTATATTGAGGCTAATCTGGATCAGGAAATAGCTATGGCGGATCTGGCGAAGGCTTCACTATTTTCTCCCTGGCATTCCTACCGTTTATTTAAGGCTTATACAGGAATTACTCCCACAGAGTATATAAGACGGTTAAGGCTTTCTAAATCTGCCCTGAAGCTTAAGAGCGGGGACTGCCGTATAATTGATGTGGCGTTTGAGCTTGGCTTTGGCAGTGTAGACGGTTATCAGAGGGCATTTCACCGGGAATTCGGCTGCAATCCAAGTGAATACGCAAAGGAGCCTGTTCCTATCACGCTCTTTATTCCATACGGGGTTAAATTTAGAGAACTCAGAAAGGAGTCTGTTAATATGGAAAATGTACAAAGTGTTTTCATTCAGGTTATTAAGAAGCCTGAGCGTAAGGTTATAATAAAGCGAGGGATAAAGGCAGAGGATTATTTCCCTTACTGTGAAGAGGTAGGCTGCGATATATGGGGGATTCTCACCAGCATGGATTCACTGTGCGGAGAGCCTGTATGCCTTTGGCTGCCAGAGACTTACAAAAAGCCAAATACCTCAACCTATGTGCAGGGGGTGGAGGTGGCTTCTGATTATGCCAGACCTGTTCCCGAGGGTTTTGACATTATATCTCTGCCTGAATCTGAGTACCTGATGTTCCAGGGGGAACCCTTTAAGGAAGAGGATTACTGCGAGGCTATTGTAGGAGTGCAACATGCTATAAACAGTTACGATCCTCAGATTATTGGATATGAATGGGACGACTCCAACCCTCGCATACAGCTGGAGCCCCGTGGAGAACGTGGATATATTGAACTGCGTGGGGTAAAACGAAAATAATAATTCACTAGAGTATTATTGAATTAGAAAAAACAAGTTTCCTATACTAAATACAAGGGTTTATAGGGTTGTTTTATACCGCAGCAAGCAGAGAATTTGTACTGCAAATTCCATTTTATCATGAAGTCGGGATTGCACCTTAATGAAGTGAAGACGCCCCCACAGGACAATTAGCGACCACGGGGAGCGTCTTCATTTCTTTATTCGTGAAACGTATTCATTAGTCTGTAGGGCGTCTTCATTTTCGGAGAGATTTGAGCTTTAAAATACTTCTTTATACAGTGCGCTGCCTGCCAGGCTTAAGTCGAAGCAGTAGCTGCAGCTGCCGGATTTAGATACTACCTCCAGAACGTAGGAGCCCTTTTCACTGGGCTGAAGGGCAATGGACTCCTGCCTTGTATTGCTTTCGGACTTGGAAATCTCCTGACCTGAAGGGGAATACAGGTATAAATCCAGGTTGGTTTCAGAGGATACCCAATTTGTTATTATAAAGGTTATTGCTACGGGATAGGTGGTATTTTCAACGCAGAAGTACCACCTATCCTTCATGCCTGTACCTTCAATATGACCTTCCCCATTAAAATGCTTAGGAGTAGTGCAGGCTCCATCACAGCCAGGAAGATTGGAGTTATTAATATGGTAGTTTACAAGCTTGCTGGTAAAGTCTCTTTCACAAACCTCTGCCGGGTTCCATAACCCTGAATAATTGCCGCAGGAGGCCTTAAAGTCATAATAGCTCTGGTACAGCCTCATTTCACTCAGCTGGCTTGGAACGGATGAAAAAATTGGAGAGGGGGGAAGTGGATTATATACGCTTCCATTTGTACATACGCTTATGGCCTTATAAGCATTTACCAGTCCATAGCCATAATCTACATTTGGCGGAGATGTACCCCAGTGGGAGCAGGTAGCAATGAGCGTATTCTTTATTTCATCTGGTGTCAATGAAGGGTTTGCCTCTAGCATCAGCGCAGCTATTCCAGCTACAAAGGGAGAAGCGGCACTTGTGCCTGAAAGTCTTGTATACCCAAATAAGGAGCCTGTGAAAGGGGCAGATATGTTTACCCCAGGGGCAGTGATATCAGGCTTAATCCTCCCGTCCTTGGTGGGACCTCTGCTTGAGAACTCTGCCAGATAGAGCCCTTTTTCACCCATGTCTGCCATAGCACCAACAGTAATGGACCTTCTTGAGGCGGCAGGAGTACCTATGGTTCTTGTTTCAGGACCTGCGTTTCCAGCTGCTGTACATACTACAAGACCATTTTCAACTGCCTTGTCTGCAGCCCTGCAGCCTGCATCTAATCCATCAGAGGAACCATCTGAGTCAAGGCTTAGGTTCACAATCCTAATATTTAGCCTCTCCTGATTTTCAATAATCCAATCCAAAGCAGCTACCAGATCGCTTAGATTACCTTTCCCATTATCATCCAGAGCCTTAATGCCAACTATAGCTGCTCCTGGAGCAACCCCTCTATAAAGCTGGTTGGCAGTTCCGGAGCCTGCTATTATTCCAGAGGAGATGGTTCCATGACCGTTTTTATCATAGGGAACCATTTCAGAGTCTATAAGGTTTTTCCACCCTATTACTTTGCCTAGCAGATCTACATGATTGCAATCCACACCTGTATCAACTACGGCTACAACGATGCTCTCTCCAGTACCATAACCCAAAGAGTGTGGTATACACCCTGTAAGCCTGAAATCCTTAACAGCTTTGTCTACTCCGGACCAGTATCTGGCTGAGTTAAGGCAGCAATGAATAGGGCTGTCGTATTCTGCATATATTATATGGTCATTTTTGAGAACATCTAAAAGCTGGTTGCGGTCTATGCTGCAGGCTATACCATGTATACAGCCCAGGCTATAGGTATAGCCGTCATAATAAAGTGCTCTGGAAAGTAATCCGCTTTGTCGGTCAGAAAAGGGAACATCATAGGATATTATAATTGGAAGCTTTTCATTAGCTTCACATGAATTTAATCTTTCTATTAATGACTGGGACAGTCTGCCTTTAATGTTTTCCATATTAAGCTTCTCCTTATGGCATGAGTATGAACTATAAAGCTCATGTACTCAATTGTCCTAGTTAATTCTATTATGCTAGTGTTGGATGTGTGCATGTAATGGAAAAATTATTCTCAGACAAAGGAGAATCTATCTTATTTACTAGAAACAAATTCTCGTTATATATCCTATAAGGAAGATTTTTTTCTCTAGAAATAATTACAACAATATATGGTCACGGCTATACCACAAATTAGTGTTGACAAAGCACTTACATTAGTGGTATTATATATTGCGTCAAGAAGAACTTAACAAGGGCCTTTAGCTCAGTTGGTAGAGCAACCGGCTCATAACCGGTCGGTCTGCGGTTCGAATCCGTAAAGGCCCACCATTTTTGTGGGAGCTTAGCTCAGCTGGGAGAGCATCTGCCTTACAAGCAGAGGGTCATAGGTTCGAGCCCTATAGTTCCCACCATCTATTTTAATATGGCCCAGTAGCTCAGTTTGGTTAGAGTGCTGCCCTGTCACGGCAGAGGTCGAGGGTTCGAGCCCCTTCTGGGTCGCCACAAATAAAAGGCATATGCATTAAGCATATGTCTTTTATTTGTGTATTTTATGCTTTCCACAGCAGAGTTCATAACCATGTCAGGGTGTTCCTGCTTAAGAGCCCTATAAAAGAATATGTAAAGGAAGTGGTGTGGGATAATTTATCTACCGCACGGCTTCTTTTTTTTACTGGAATATGTGTAATAATAATCATAACTTTTCCTATTACCAATATCACATTTGTTAAGAACAATGCCAAGTATGTTAGCATTTACATTCATAAGCTGACCTTTTGCCTTGAGTACAGAATCCCTGGTGGTTTTTCTGCTTTCTACCACCAGGAGCACTCCGTCTGCTATTGAGGATAATACTTGGCCATCTGTAACTACAAGTATGGGGGGGGTATCTAAAATTATAAGATCATACTGGAGCTTTGTTTTTGCCAAAAAATCCTTCATCCTGTTTGAGCCTAAAATCTCTGCAGGGTTGGGAGGTATGGTGCCTGAGGTAAGGACCTCAAGATTTTCATCTACTACTGATAGTGCTTGGTCCACACTACATTCCTCTAGAAGAACATTGGTCAAGCCAGTAAAATTGCTAATTTTAAATTTCATGTGGACTTTGGGTTTCCTCAGGTCGCAGTCTATAATCATCACCTTTTTTCCAGATTTTGAGAGTGATAGTGCATAGTTACATACTGTGGTTGACTTGCCTTCTCCCGGAGCTGGGCTTGTAACTGCAATGACCTTCACCTCCCTACTGATGGAGCTGAACTGTAGGTTTGTGCGAAGCATCCTGTAGGCTTCGGAGGCAGGAGAGTAGGAATATGTTTTCTCTATAAGATTAGACATAAGTGTTCCTCCTATTCATTATGGTATGACTTTTATTGTGGGATGCTTCCGGTAGTATCTGCCGAATTGCTAGTCTTGTGTCGATACTGTCTGCTTTTTTTGCTTTTAGAATGGGTATCCCATCCATCCTTAAAATATGGGATTGTACCCACAACCGGAAGACCGGATAATTCAGCTAGTTCTTTTTCATCCTTTATGGTGTCATCAATATAAGCTGTAAGTAGTATTATACCAAGTGCTATAAACAGACCTAAGGCAAAGGCTATAGCGGCGTTTTTTAAAGGTACCGGCTTTATAGGCATTGAAGGTATGTTAGCCCTGTCCAATATTTGTACTGCACCTGTAGGGAAAATCCTCGCTGCCTCGGATATGAAGCATTCAGTCATGGTGTTTGCAATAATCATAGCCTCCTTGGGGTTGGTACTGGTTGCAGATATGCGCATAATCTGGGTTTGGTTGGTTGTAGAAATGGTGGTTGAGTTCATAAGCTGTTTGGAAGTCAGGCTAAGGTTTCCCTGCTCAATGGTTTTTTCAGCGACGGTCCTTGATTTCGCAATTTCTGTATAGGTGTTGATGGAAGTCTGATACATCATAAGCTCATTATATGTATACTCGCTTTCCGCTTGCTTACCTATGGTGTAATCTCTGCCTACAATAAAGCTTGTGGTAGCTTCATATACAGGCTGGATGAAAAAGAAACTGATAAAAATTGACAGAATAGTGGAAAGCAAAGGAAGTCCTATGACTATCCATAACTTTTCCTTTATGACCCCCCATATCTGAATTAAAGAGACACTATTTTCTTCAGTCATCTATGTTCCCCCTTATAAGAAAGCAATAAACAAAACTGATAGCTATATTGATATTTATATGCGGAAGTATAAAAATAAACCAGCAATTTATCCATATTTTAAGACAATATTAATCAATTGAACTTGAATGCTATCTTAGGATACTTTAACAATTCGGCAAGCGTCATTAATTAAATAATGTATTTATGTAGAAGGAAGAGAAATAGGAAAATTACCGCAAAGTAAATCATAGAACCAGCATTGTGTTCATATAGATAATTGAAATAGGTTAAGAGGGGGGCTTGATAAAAAAGTGAACAATTTTAAAAATGATAAAGCCATCAGTAAGAATAGTGATATGTTCTATTATGATGGCGTGCTATGGGCAATAGAATTACTTGGTGCAGTATTAATAACAATACCATTTGCATTCTGTTGGATAATATACTATTCGAATAGAATAGTATCTCCTTATTATAACAAAGGAAATTGGCTCGTTATTTTAATTTTCTTTTTCCTATTTATACTCCTTGGAAAAATATATGAGGGATTTATGGTCTCATTGTATAAGATGTCAGAAATAGTATTTTCTCAATGTCTGGCTATTTTTTTTGCAGACATTTTTATGTATTTAATAATCATGCTTCTATCCAAAGGGTTTGTCACAATATGGCCAATAATGTTGGCACTCTTGGTGCAGGTCATGCTATCAATGACCTGGACCATTGGAACACAACGGTGGTTTTTTCATACTTTTCCTGCAAGGCGTACAGCGGTTATATACGATACTCGGGAAGGTTTGGAGATAATGGTAAAAGAATACGGTCTGGAAAAGAAATTTAATATTTTATGGACAATCAGTGCTACGGAATGTCTATCGAAGTATTTTGAACAAATAGATGATATGGAGGTCATATTCCTATGGGGAGTACATTCCCATGAGAGAAACATTATATTGAAAAGATGCATTGCTCAGAATATCAGTGTCTATATGCTGCCCCGCATTGGTGATATTTTGGTTAGTAGTGCCAAGAGGATTCATATTTTTAATCTGCCGATGCTGAGGATAAGCAGGTATTCTCCCTCTCCCGGATATGTCTTATTTAAAAGGGTGTTTGACATTATTTCATCTGCCCTTGGTATAGTTATGCTTTCACCAGTTATGATTATTGTTGGCATAGTAATTAAAATAACAGATGGCGGACCTGTATTATACAGACAGTGCCGGTTGACGAAAAATGGACATAAATTCATACTTATGAAATTCCGCAGCATGTGTGTTGATGCTGAATGCGACGGTGTAGCCTGTCTTTCTACTGGCGATAAAGACGATCGAATTACCCCAGTAGGGAAATTTATAAGGAAGTTTAGGATTGATGAACTGCCCCAGCTTATCAACATATTGAAAGGTGACATGTCGGTTGTAGGGCCAAGACCTGAAAGACCGGAAATTGCCTCTGAATACGAAAAGGAGCTTCCGGAATTTGCCATGAGGCTTCAGGTGAAGGCAGGACTTACCGGATATGCCCAGGTATATGGGAAGTACAACACAATCCCTTATGATAAGCTTCAAATGGATCTGATGTATATTGCACATCCAAGTATGTGGGAGGACTTGTCTATTATTCTTGCAACAATTAAGATACTTTTTCTTAAAAGCAGTACTGAGGGAATTACTGAAGGACAGATTACAGCAAGTAAAGTGGATGAAAGTAAAGCCCCACTTACTATTGATGTAAATGGTAGTGATTATACAATGAAATCGGAAAATCTATCAATTATGAAAAGCGAGAATGTTATGTTGACAACAGTAAAACTCTGTAATAGGCCATTAGGAGGAGAGAACTATGAAACTGTTGAAGATAGCAATTTTAGCCAATGATACAACTTATGTATACAACCTACGGCGTGAAATTATAGAAAGGCTTATTGCAGATGGCAACTTAGTATATATAGTAGGAAAGGTTCTGGATTTCCATGATGAATTAGAGATTATGGGAGCTCAGCTGGTAGATATAGATATCGGGCGTCATGGCACAAACCTTTTGTCTGATGTGAAGCTGTTTTTTAATTATATAAGGATTCTATTAAAGAAAAAGCCTGATATTGTCCTTTCTTATAATATCAAACCAAACGTTTATGGCGGCATGGCATGCAAGGCTCTTGGAATCAGATATATGCCCAATATTACAGGACTCGGAACAGCAGTTGAGTTTCCAGGACCTATGCAATGGTTAACAACAAGACTGTATAAGATTGGAGTATCCAGAGCGGCATGTGTTTTTTTTCAGAATGAAGAGAACAAACAGTTCTTTATCAATCATGGAATGCTTTCTAACGAATTCAGGATAAGGCTCCTGCCCGGATCTGGAGTAAACCTTAAATTCTTCCCTGCAGTGCCATACCCAGAAGGAGAAACAGTTAATTTTCTATATGTTTCAAGATTGATGAAAGAAAAGGGGATTGATATATATATAGCGGCAGCTAAGCTCATATGGGAGAAGTACAAAAATGTTGTGTTTCATGTTTGTGGTGGCTGCGATGATGAAAAGTACCTCAGCATACTAAAAGAAGCTGAGGAAGCAGGATATGTTATATATCATGGATCACAGAAGAATATGCTGCCATTCTTTACAATGGCAAACTGTATTGTCCACCCATCCTACTATCCAGAGGGTATGAGCAATGTGCTGCTTGAAGCCGCATCTAGTGCAAGGGCAATTATAACTACAGACAGGAGCGGCTGTCGAGAGACAGTTGACGATGGAAGGAGCGGTTATATCATTCCTATCAAGGATGAGAGGGCCTTAGTTGATGCAATCGAGAGATTCATCGCACTGAGCTGGGAAGAAAAGCGTAACATGGGTCTTTCCGGACGGACCAAGATGGAAAAAGAGTTTGACCGTAATATAGTTGTAAAAGCTTATGCTGAGGAGATTGGGAAGTTGTATTAAAAGCTATTAAGGGTAGGTGATTTAACTGGTTAGAATCCTACATTACATTGGCGGCCTGCAGTTTGGTGGATCACAGGCTTTTGTCATGGAATTATATCGTAGAATTGACCGCAGCCAGTTGCAATTTGATTTTGTTGTATTCCCTGGGGAAACAGGTGGATTGTATCCGGAAATTACTAGCCTAGGTGGGCATGTATTTGAATGCCCAAGGTATTCAGGAGGAAATCATTTTGCCTTTTGTAACTGGTGGAATACATTTCTTACTGAACATACAGAATATCATATTGTTCATGCCCATGTTCGAAGTTCAGCGTCTATATACCTTAGTATTGCAAAAAAACATGGTTGCTTAACCATCATTCAAAGCCATAGCACATCCAATGGAAAGGGAATTCCGGCTGTTATCAAGTACCTTTTGCAGCTGCCACTTCGTCATATTGCAGATTATTTGTTTTCATGTTCTGATGCTGCTGGAAGATGGTTATATGGAGAAAACGCAACACATAAATCAAACTATAGTATTATTCCAAATTGTATTGACTGTAAAAGGTTTGCATATTCGGAATCGGTGAGAGAGGCAATTAGAAATGAATTAGGAATAGAAGAGGATTGCTTTGTGGTTGGGCATATTGGTAGATTCCATGAGGCAAAGAACCATAAATACCTTGTAAGGATATTTAAAGAAATACTCAACAAAAACCATAATTCATGGCTCCTGCTAGTAGGAGATGGGGAACTAAGAGGCAGTATAGAGGCGTTATGCAATCGGTTTGAAATACAAGAACGTGTAATTTTTACAGGTGCACGGCGAAATACTGAGCAGTATTATCAGGCAATGGATGTATTTCTATTTCCATCCCTTTGGGAAGGATTGCCGGTAAGTGTGGTTGAAGCACAGGCATCTGGACTGCACTGTATAATTTCAGACAAAATTACAAGGGATGTTCAGCTTACAGATCTGGTAGAATACTATCCTTTGGAAAAGACGCCTGCGGATTGGGCTATAAGAGCCATGCAGTATGCCGGAAAAGGGCGCATAGGATGCAAAGAGGAACAGCAGAGAAGCATTATGACTTTTGATAGCGATAATGTGGCAAAGAAATTACAACGGTTTTATCTAAAGTGTAGTATGGAGGATAAAGATGAAAAAGTATATTATTCGCATTGATGATGCATCTGAATACATGGATGTGGACAAATGGTCACAGATGGAAGAATTATTGGACAAGTATGGAGTCAAGCCGATTTTTGGCATTATTCCTGATAATCATGATGATTCTCTTACGGGCATATATGAACGTGATCGAGGCTTTTGGGATAAGGCAAACAGGTGGATTATAAAGGGGTGGACTCCGGCAATGCACGGATTTCAGCATGTCTATGTTACAGAAAGTGGCGGAATTAACCCGGTTAACAAGCGGAGTGAATTTGCAGGACTACCATATGAAGTTCAGGAGGAAAAGATTGAGCATGGCTGGAAAATATTAAAGGAGCATCATATGAATCCTAATATATTTTTCGCACCATCGCATACGTTTGATAATAATACATTACATGCCATAAAGGAAAAAACTGATATTCGAATTATCAGTGATACCATTGCATATGATGCATATAAAGACGGAGATTTCTGGTTTATTCCACAACAGAGCGGGCGGGTCAGAAAACTACCATTTAAGATTATAACCTTCTGTTACCACCCAAACATGATGAAGGAAAGGGATTATAAGATACTCAATAGCTTCCTTGATAAGCACCGTACAGATTTTATTAACAACTATATGGACATTTTAAATGAACGGCACCTTGGGCTGTTGGATAGGATAATTCGAAGGGTATATTTTGCTAGAAGAGAAATTCGATTGCCATTATAAAAATAATTCATATAAAAGAGGAGCGGGTATGTATTATACAAGAAGGAGAATTATTAAAATAAGGGACTTTTGGTTTGAGGATGCTCGTCAAAATGAGCAGGAAAAGGGTGCGGATTATGTTCAGTATCATGATATGGCTATGATAATGAACGATAAATCAAGCCTGGTAATGGAATATACAACGCAGACCATTGTCAATGATATTAGAGATGATATGGAAGAAATAATTATGAAATTCAAAAGAATTTCACGTTCACAGATAAAGGAAGCACAAAAGGAAGGATGTACCTCTGTTTTTTATTATGGAAATGAAATGAAAGAAAAAAAGGATGTTTTGAAAAAAATCAATTATGGACGTACTAGTATATTTGATTCTAAGGGACTTAAAGACATAAGTAAATACAATGAAATGTTAAGTGCTGCAAAGGAAGGAATGCTGGCTGTATCTATTGGGAAACTACCTACTGGTAAGGAATGTGTATACCATGTTTATATTGTGGGAAATGGCATAGCCAGATTACTTCATTCTGTCTCAATGTTTCGTGACTATGAATCCAGCGATGAGAGGAATGCTGTTGGACGTGCAAATCGTAATTTGCACTACGAGGATATGATTAACCTGAAAAAGCTTAAGGTTGATGTATACGACTGGGGAGGATATTCAGAATCAGAAAAATTTAAAAGTATCTCCCGCTTCAAGGCTTCCTTCGGAGGAGAAGTAAAGGAAATTCATAGATATATTTTTGCTGTAAGCTTTATTGGTAAATTGTTTGCAGGGTTCATTTACAAAATGCTTGTTAAAAGGGAGCATTGATATATGAAAAATAAAAAAGTACTATTTTATATTAATGCTATTAATGGCGGGGGAGCAGAGCGTGTGATGGTTAATCTATCTTCAAGCTTTGCTAAAAATGGATATAACGTTATTTTCGTCACTTCATATTATGATCAATGGGAATACCCTTTAGAAGTATCGGTGAAGCGTATATCTCTAGAGAAAACCGAAATAGTCCAATCCAGATTTAAAAAGAACTTTACCAGAATTCTGAAGCTGCGTCTCATATGTAAAAAAGAAAAACCAGATGTTGTCATTTCTTTTATGGCTGAACCTAATTATAGAGCTTTAATTGCAACAATAGGGCTACCCACAAAAAATATAATATCTGTACGTAATGACCCTAAGCGAGAATATAAAGGAAGGATTGGAAAGCTTTTGGCAAGTTATTTGCTGCCTATTACTGACGGATGTGTTTTTCAAACGGAGGAAGCCCAAGGAAGATTCCCTAGGCGGCTTCGGAATAAATCAACAATTATTTTCAATTCAGTAAAGGATGACTTTTATAGAATTGAGCGTTCTCCTTTACGTGGCAGAATTGTAACATGTGGGCGTTTGGAGGAGCAGAAAAATCATAAAATGCTAATAAGGTCATTCGCCTTTATCGCTAACAAATATCCTGAAGTGCAGCTTTTAATTTATGGAGAAGGTAGCTTAAGAGAAGAAATATCTAATTTAATTAACAAAGAAAGACTTGATTCTCATGTAAAACTAATGGGAACATCAGATGATATTCCAGATGTATTAAAAGAAGCGGAAGTTTTTGTGATTTCATCAGACTATGAAGGTATGCCTAATGCATTAATGGAAGCATTGGCTGTTGGTGTGCCATGTATTTCTACAGACTGTCCCTGTGGGGGACCACATGTCTTGATTGAACATGGTGTGAATGGTCTTCTTGTTCCAGCAGGGGATGAGAGTAAAATGGCAGAAGCGATGGACACGCTATTAGGTAATAAAGAATATGCTCATAAGCTTGGCATCAAAGCAAGGGAAAAGGCATATGCCTACCAGGCGGATAATATATTTGAAAAATGGAGGGAGTATGTAGAAAGAGTGGTTGAAAAATGATTATGAAAACAATTATCCATAAGATTAATTTAGCTATGAAGGGGAGCTTAAAGCTTGCACAGAAAGATGGAATGCAGGTAGAGAAAGGTGTAACTGTAATGGGAAGATGTGACTTTGGTAGTGAGCCGTACTTAATTACGCTTCGCGAGAATTGCCGTATTTCTTCAGATGTGTGTTTTGTAACACATGATGGCGGTACATGGGCATTTCGCAACCTTTTGGACGGGTTCAAGGAAGTTATTAAATATGGGAAGATTGAAATAGGGGAAGGGGCATTCATTGGAGCTCGAAGTATTATTATGCCAGGGGTTAAGATAGGCAGAAACTCGGTTGTGGGAGCTGGAAGTGTTGTAACAAAGGATGTTCCAGATGAAATAGTCGTTTGCGGAGTTCCAGCTAAAGAAATTTGTTCATTACGCGAGTATGCAACAAAGAGTAAGGAGAAAATGCCAAAAGATTTTAATAAACAAGCTTATGATAACAACAAAAGAAAGTATTTACAGGAAGTATTAAAATGATGGGCAGAAAGCGAGGCAAGATGGTTATCATCATTAAAAGCTTATGTATTGGTGGGGCAGAACATATGGTTTATGAATTGGTTAAAAATCTGGATAACAAGAGGTATGAACCATATGTATTATGCTATGGGAAAAAACTAAACACATGTCTGGAGGATAGTATGGAGAGGGTGTGCCATGCTAGTTATCTAGGAGAGGAGGGACACATTGGTATCTTTGCTGTGTTGCGTGTCATGAAGATGCTGAATTTTATAAAACCTGACCTTGTTCATTCACACATGGGAGGAATAGCTTTTGCTGTACCATGGTCCATTCTGTATCATAGACCGCTGGTTGTAACTATACACACAAAACCGGATATGGCATTCAGCAAAAAAAATGAAGTCCTATTGAGATTAAGGTTGAAAATAGGAAAAATTAAAGTTGTTGCAGTCTCTCACGAAAATAAGCTTTATGTTCAGAAGTATTATAATTTGAATGAAGATAAGTGTACTTACGTAAACAATGGGATTAATTTAAGCAAGTATACGCATATTCCGCACGAAGGGTTTAGGTTTATCAATGTAGCAAGACAGGATGAAAATAAGAATCAAAAGGCTATCATCCGTTGCTTTGATAGAATACATAATACTTATCCCTTTTCAAGACTGATGCTGGTGGGAGATGGCCCCTGTCACAATGAGTTAATTACTCTTGCAAATGAACTTAGGATAGCTTCTTCAGTAGAGTTTCCTGGCATGGTGGACAATCCTCAGGGTTATTATGCCGTTTCAGATGTCTATGTTCAGTCATCACATCGCGAAGCCATGCCATTGTCAGTGTTAGAAGCAATGGCGGCAGGACTTCCATTGGTTTCAACTGATGTAGGTGGATTAAAGGATGTTGTAGATGAAAATGGGATTCTAGTCAAGGACAATGATGAACAAGAACTGTTCCATGCAATGCTAACCATGATTGAGATGCCAGATTGGAAAATTAAGATGATGCAGGATGCTTCTAAAAAAACAGCTGAAAAATATTCATCGGAGAAAATGGCAGAACAATACATGGAAATATATGATGAGTTGCGAGAATAATTATGCGGTAGAAGGTGCTGATGGAATGGAATACAAGAGAAATAATAAAAATGAAATAATACTTAAACTTTTTATTGCTGGAATTATCATATTGATGTTGGTGCGTGATATTGCACAGATTTCTATTAATAAATATATTTATGTTATTTATTCCGCTTCATTAATGTGTCTTGCAGATTATCAAACACTGGTATATATGCTGTCATTTCTGTTTCCACTGGTTTGGGGACTACCTGGAACCTATATTATGCTTTGTGCTACTATTTTACTGATTATTAAAACAACAATATTAAATAAGAAAGCGATTTTGCTGATGCTGCTCTTTGCTATCATGGAATTACTAGCATCCTTTTGGTATCCTGATGTAGACTTTGTTGAAATGGCAGGTTATCTGTTTTCAGTTTTTGTGTTTTTTATATTACTTTACTTTAAGGAAAAGATTGATTGCATGAAATGTGTAAAATTGTTTTTCTATGGAGTAGCCATTCTATGTTTAATCGTTGTGATTAGCGGGTTGCTGAAAGCTCCATCTGACTGGAGATATCTGTTTTCAAAAGGATGGTTCCGATTTGGAGAAACCCAGGTAAATAATTCGGGAAGTATGATGACCAGTGTAAATGCAAATACTCTTGCCTATTATAGCATTACCGGTATTTGCTGTGGTTTAGTACTTTTAAAAAGAGAAAAAGGAATAAATAAAATCATAATCATTATTATAATTACATATTTTGTAATCAGCGGATTTTTATCAGTTTCTCGTTCATGGCTTCTTGTAGCATCAATTTGTGTAATACTATTTATATTAAGCGAAACCAGAAGCTTTAGGGGTATACTTTCTGTTAGTGTTATTGCAATAATTGGAGTCTTAACAATTGTGTATTTTCTAAAAAACAATCCGGAATTGCTTCAGGGAATCCTAAGGCGGCTTAATGACTCTGGGATGAGCACGGCAGGGGGTCGCGTAGAGCTTTTCTCACTTTATTTGAAAGCATTTTTAAAGAGTCCTAGATTCTTTATTATTGGAACAGGTGTCACCCAATATAAAGAAGTTACTCACATATTTGACTCTGTGCACAATGGATTAGAACAAATATTAATATGCTATGGATTGATTGGCAGTATTGTTTTTATTGAAGGTATGGTATACCCTGTTTGGAAAATAAGAAATACAAGAAAACCATTAATATATTGGATGCCGTTTGTTGGAGTTGTATTATTTACGCAGACAATACAATTTGTAAATCCAGATGCACTAATGTTTCCGTATATAATTGCAGTATTTGCGTTAAAAGCAGGAGGAGAAGAAAGTGAATAAATTTATTATTACGGTTGATACAGAGGGTGATAATCTTTGGAAGTGGAAATATGTGAATAAGGTCTCCACTTGTAATGCATATTATATTCATTTCTTTCAGGAGTTATGTGAAGGCTATGGATTAAAGCCTGTATACCTGACTGATTATGAGATGGCACAATCGGATGAGCTACGTAGATACATAAGGAAAAAGGCTTATGATGGCAAATGTGAGATAGGTATGCATCTACATGCATGGAATAGTCCTCCTATGTATGAACTGCCAATCAGATATGGTGGGTGTCCTTATATTACAGAGTATCCGGAAGAGGTGATTTTCGAAAAACATATATTCTTAAAACAATATATAGAAGAGCATTTGGGAATTCAAGTTGTTTCTTATCGATCTGGACGCTGGGCGACAAATGATGTACTGTTCCGAGCTTTAGAATCAATAGGATTTTTGGTGGATTGCTCAATAACCCCGGGGATTAGCCACGAAAGTAATGTAGGAATGAGCGTAGAGAAAGGAAATTCATATATTGATGCATACAGTATACCATATAGATTGATTGGAAACTTAATTGAGGTTCCAATGACAACAAGAAGAGTGAGGAGCATCCACGGAGGCTCACTTAAAAAAAGAGCAGCCCATCTTATAAAGGGAGAACAATTATGGCTCCGTCCTGCAATTCAAAGTCTAGAGGAAATGAAAAGACTTATGGCCATTGTTGATATAGAAAATGCAGGATATGCGGAATTTATGATCCATTCTTCAGAACTTATGCCAGGGGGAAGTCCATATTGCCGTACTGAGGAACATGTTGAAAACATGTATATGAAAATGGATAAGTTATTTAAGAGTGTGGCAGACCGCTATAGTGGAGCCACATTATCAGAATACTATAAAGATTATTCATATAGCTTGTAATAACGTATAACAGTGTGCCTGTCATTATATCTAATGATGATATTATAGTGTATTTACTTAAAAGATCATGAATAGAACGAGGTGGTAAGTAAGTGAAAGAGGAACCGCTAAAAAATAGAATTGCTTCAGGCCTTATTTGGTCCTATGCGGAAAGATTTCTTGTACAGGCGATTACTATTATTGTATCAATTGTCCTTGCAAGAATTTTAAATCCTAAAGATTATGGTACTGTTGCAGTTGTGATTATATTTATATCTATTTGTGATGCGTTAGTTGCTGGTGGATTTGGCAATGCACTTGTTCAAAAGAAAAATACCACAGACATAGATTTTGATTCCATATGTTGGCTTAGTATAGTTATTGCATTAGTATTATATATATGTTTGTTTGTGATGGCACCATGGATTGCAGATTTTTTTAGAGATGAGCTATTGAAGCCGGTAATTCGTGTGATGGGTACTAAATTTATATTTTCAGCTTTTAATTCGGTACAACAGGCTTATGTGCAAAGAAAAATGATTTTTCGAAAATTCTTCTTCGCCACACTTGGTGGAACAATTTTCTCTGCATTCATGGGAGTAGGAATGGCACTATTGGGAATGGGAGTATGGGCACTAGTTGCACAGCAATTGTCAAATACAATTATAGGTACGGCTATTTTATTTTTATCAATAGATTGGAAACCTAAACTTCAGGTATCCCTTAAAAGCATTCAGAGCTTGTGGAAGGTAGGATCCAGGGTATTGGCCTCCACAATGGTCTATACACTTAAGGATAATATACGCTCCTTAATTATTGGAAAGAAATTCACTTCAACAGACCTTGCATATTACAATCAGGGACAGAAATATCCATCACTTATTGTAAGTGATATCGTAGAGTCATTAGGAAAGGTTTTATTTCCGGTTTTAGCTGATAAGCAGGATAACAGAGATGTTATTAAGACTCTGATACGGCGCTCAATACGTATTAGTTCATATGTATTGACACCGATAATCGCGGGATTGTTTGCAGTTTCGGATACCTTTGTATCAGCAATACTAACTGACAAGTGGATACCCTGCGTGCTATATATGCGTATATTATGTGTAGTGTACGTCACCCGTCCTATAAGTACAATATTTCAAAAATCTCTGCTTGCAATAGGGAAAAGTACACTTACACTAATTGCTGAAATTATTACATCTGGCTTGACAATTATTCTGCTCATGATATCTGTATTTGTCTACAATAGCATTAATCTAATTGCATGGAGTTATGTGGTGATTATGATAATTGATGTTATATACTATGCCTTTTTCGTGCATAAACACTTCAGTTATGCTTATAAAGAAATGATAAGTGATTATTTTTTACCATTTATAATGTCAGTTATAGTGGGAAGTGGTGCATACCTAGTTGGGATGTTTCATATAAATGTTTTAGTAAAATTAATACTCCAGGCTTTATGCGGGGGCAGCATCTATCTGATGCTTTCAAATTTATTTAAGGTTGATAGTTATTATTACATAAGAGGTTATGTGGTTAGTATTTTAAAAAAGGGAGGATTATCAGGCAGGAGGGGTATAAATGCAGACTATTGATTTAAACAAAAGGACGGTTTTGGTTACAGGAGCAGCTGGATTTATAGGTTCTAATCTTTCTAAACTTCTGCTAGAGCAACCTGTTAACATTCGGATTGTGGGTATTGATAACATGAACGACTACTACGATGTGAACCTTAAGTATAACAGACTGCATGAGCTTCAAACTTATTCAAACTTTACTTTCGTAAAAGGCAATATTGCAGATAAGAAGCTGATTCAGTCACTATTTGAGCAATATAAGCCTCAAATCGCCGTCAATCTGGCAGCACAGGCAGGTGTGCGTTATAGTATCAATAATCCAGATGCTTATATAGAGAGTAATGTGGAAGGCTTCTTCAACATTTTAGAGGGTTGCCGATATTACCCTGTGGAGCACCTGGTGTATGCAAGCTCTTCCAGTGTATATGGAAACAATACGCAGATTCCATTTTCTACAGAGGAGAAGACAGATAACCCTGTGAGCCTCTATGCAGCTACTAAGAAATCAAATGAACTTATGGCGTATGCTTATTCTAATCTATATGGAATACCATGCACAGGATTGCGCTTTTTTACAGTTTATGGTCCTGCTGGACGTCCCGATATGGCTTATTTTGGATTTACTAATAAGCTGGTAAATGGTAAAAACATACGTATTTTCAACTATGGGAACTGTAAACGCGATTTCACATATGTGGATGATATTGTTACTGGTGTATTTAAGGTAATGCAGAAGGCTCCAGATGCTGATGATGAGGGTGTAAGACATAAGGTTTATAATATTGGAAACAACCATCCGGAAAACCTGCTTGAATTTGTGGATGTTCTCCAGCAGGAGTTAATACGAGCAGGTGTGCTCCCACAGGATTACGATTTTGAATCACATAAAGAACTTGTTTCCATGCAGCCTGGGGATGTAGAGGTAACATACGCAGATATCCACGAACTGGTAAAAGATTTTGATTTCAAGCCCTCCACCAGCCTGCATGATGGATTAAGGAAGTTTGCACAGTGGTACAAAGAATTCTATATGTTGCAGGTTAAGTGAAAGCAGAAATGGAGAATAGAAAATGAGCAATAAATTGAAGATTGCAGTTGCGGGAACTGGCTACGTGGGACTTTCTATTGCCATATTGCTGGCACAGCATAATAAAGTTGTCGCTGTTGATATAGTCCCCGAAAAGGTAATAATGGTTAACAGAAGAAAATCGCCTATTATGGACAAGGAGATAGAAGAGTACCTAGCTACCAAAGACCTGGACCTGACTGCCACTATGGATGCTCATGCAGCATATAGTGATGCTGACTTTATCATAGTTGCTGTTCCTACCAATTATGATAGTAAGAAGAATTACTTTGACACATCTGCTGTAGACAATGTTATTAAGCTGGCAATAGAGTATAGTTCACGTGCTATTATTGTAATTAAGTCAACGATACCGGTTGGATATACTGCTGGAATCCGCAAAAAAACCGGAAGCAGCAATGTTATCTTCAGCCCGGAGTTCCTTAGGGAAGGAAAGGCTCTATATGACAATCTATATCCATCCCGTATTATTATAGGGGTAGATTTAAATGACTCGCATCTTGTTGAAGAAGCCTATACATTTGCTAAACTGTTGAGGGAGGGCGCGGTCAAGAAGAATGTTGAAACCTTGTTCATGGGGTTTACTGAGGCAGAGGCTGTTAAGCTGTTTGCAAATACCTATCTAGCGCTCCGTGTCAGCTTCTTTAATGAACTGGACACTTATGCTGAAATGAAGAGCCTGGATACACGTCAGATTATTGACGGTGTATGCCTTGACCCACGCATAGGAACCTACTATAATAACCCATCCTTTGGTTACGGAGGATATTGCCTGCCTAAGGATACCAAGCAGCTTCTTGCAAACTATGCAGACGTGCCGGAGAATCTCATTGAGGCCATTGTTGAGGCTAACCGTACCAGAAAAGACTTTATTGCCGATCGAGTACTTCAGAAGGCCGGCTACTATACATCCAATAGTGTATGGGATGCCAGGTTTGAGAAGGATGTGGTTATAGGTGTCTACCGACTGGTTATGAAAACCAATAGCGATAATTTCCGCCAGAGTAGCATCCAGGGTATAATGAAGCGAATTAAAGCAAAGGGTGCAACCGTGGTTATATATGAGCCAACGCTGGAAAATGGTAGTACCTTCTTTGGCAGTACAGTAATAAATGACTTGGACGAGTTCAAGAGAAGGTGTAATGCCATCATTGCTAATCGCTATGATAGCTGTCTTGATGATGTGAATTATAAGACTTATACACGTGATATTTTCAGGAGAGATTAGGCTGGTATATAAGTGTATGTATAAGAAAGTATGGATATACACAATAAAATAAATAATAGCACACTATGTTCCCCTGCCTTATAATATAGTTATGTGGCAGGGGACATTTGCATAAGCCCCTGAATTGAGGAAAAATTGTTATATTGATAAGAGCTATGTATTAGGAGGTAAAAATGAAAAGAATTGTAGCAGTGCTGCTATGTGCAGCTTTGACAGTTTCTTTATTTATATATATGAGAACCAGAAGGCCCCCTGTGGAGGGAGTCTCCAAAATAATATTCGAGAACACCACAGGAGGTGAGGACCGAATTTCCATGACCGAGCTGCGTACATACAGCGTCAGCTTTGATTGCAGTGAAAAATTAGACATGGAGAGCCTTACCTGGTATTTACAAAGGGATAAAGGAATGCTTGATTCATCACAGTTCCCTAATCAGTATTTAGGAGGGAAGCTTGAGGAATGGAAGGTAGCCTTTGGAGAGGATCTTGGAAAGAGCATATTCAGGATAACAGATACAAGGCTTGAGAATAAGAAGGTTACAATGACTTTCTGCAGCGACTACACCTTCTTTTCAACAGATTCCATATACTCCTGGGATGGAGTAAGAAATTATATGATGGATTACATAGGAGACTTCAATCTTATATGTAAATCTGGAGAAAAGGAAATAGCCTCAGCTGAAGTAAGGGTTAATCCATATGACAGCTATAGGACAGAGAAGGAGCTTTCAAATCAGCTAAAGGAGGCAGCAGAGGCTATAAATACCCGGGGTGGCTTGTATGCACAGGTTTTTTCAATGGGAAGCTCCAGTATGGGGAAGGACATACCATACATGATATTTGCAGATAGTAAGAAGTCGGTGGATGACTACAAGGCTCTTACAAAAAAGGCGCTGGAGGACCCTCAAGCGGTAATAGATATGATTAAATCAGAAGCTGTAGGCTACAGGATTCCCATACTCTTCAGCAACGTGCATCCGGATGAGCTTGATGGTCCTGATGCCATAATGGAATTTGTAGAGACCTTAATACAGGAGGACACAGCATCCTACAATATTTTGTCCGATTTTACGGAGGAGGGCAGAATTGAGATGGAAAGAGAGATGGAGAGCAAAAAAATAAAGTGGTCTTCATTAATAAAGGACTTTGTAACAGGCTTAGGCTCCATAACATTGCATAATATGAGCCCTGAGGGCTATGATATAAGCGCCCTCCACACAGATTATGCCTCTGGGACTGTTGATTTGAATAAGTATTACACCATAGAAAGCAGGGAGTATAAGCTTAAGGATATATTGGATAAGGTGTTTTTTATATTAGTTCCCACTGAGAATCCTGATGGAAGGGAAATGAACACCAGGTGCAATGGAAAAGGCTTTGACCTAAACCGGGATACCCTATACCAGACACAGCCCGAGACAAGGGCAATGGCTAAGCTTATTGCACAGTGGAATCCTGCGGCATTTGTAGAGCTACATGGTTATAACAACAGTTTTCAGGTAGAGCCCTGCACCCCGCCCCATTCATCAAATGTTGAGGTTGACCTTATGATGGAATATGGCCTGAAGCTTGGAGAGGCCTTCGGAAATGCAGCAGTAGCCAATAACTCCTCCTATAACAGCTTCTCACTATGTATGAGGGACTATTTAGTATACGACTATGCTGAGGAAGGGTATTCCTGGGACATGTATTGCTGGGATGAGCAGGCACCCCATTATACCCCTCAGTATTCACAGCTTCATGGAACCATAGCCTTTACTGTGGAAATTCCATATTCCGGGGATGAGGGAGTGAAGGCCCTTAAGTATGGTATGCTTGGTTACTCCCAATGTGTGGCAGAAAACTCCAGGGAGATTTACCTGAACCAGCTTAACTGCTGGCTGAGAGGGGTAAACAACAAGGATGAGGAAAGCGTGCACAAGTATTATGTGGATAAGTATGACAACCAGGGAGCAGAGAAGGATATGTTCAGGCCTCAAAACAATATAAACCACAACTACTTCCCAGAATACTATGTAATCCCCATGGATTCAGCCTCCCAAAGGAACCTTTCTGAGGCAGCTGCCATCCAGCAGTACCTTATAGACAACGGAATTATAGTGAGCACTCTTAAAGAGGATACAAGGGTTGGCGACAGAGTGTATACTGCAGGAAGCATAGTTATAAACATGTACCAGGCTAAAAGAAACGTGGCCAATGCCATTCTCTCTCAGGGAAGTCTTATAACCAGCTGGTATGGCCTGTATGGCTCTGCAATAGCAAACCTTCCTGACAGCAGAGGTTTTGACTGCTATGCCGTATATACAGAAAACTCCTTTGAAGGAAAGCTGCAGCAGCTTCAGGAACCCAAAGAGGTCAAGGGCAGCTTTGCAGGGGAGGAGGGCTATGGAGTTATAATAGAAAATGACAGCTTAGATGCAGTACAGGCTGTGAATTCGCTTTTAAACAGCGGCTGCCAGGTAGGACTTGTGACAAAGGGACAGTATAAGGGAAGCTTTATAATAGGCTATAAGGATTATAAAGCTATATGCAACAAATATGTAATTAAGGCTACCGGGGTGAGCAAAATAGAGGAGGCAAGGCTTATGGAAAGGCCCTCCATATATGTGGCAGGAAAGAGTGAGGGGGAAAGCCAGGGGCTTTCTGCCTATGGGAATCTGATGAATACTGAAAGATGCTATGACATATATGCCCTTCAAGAGCAGATGGGCTTTAACATAACAGAAAGCCTTGAGGAGGCTACAGTAATAGCAGGTTCACAGGTGCTTACAAATGCTGAGCTTGAGAAGGCTAAAGGTGGAATGCCTTACATTGCCTATGGAAGTAAGGCTGTGGGAACAGGGGATGAGACGGCCACAGGCTATGAGAAAAATGCCATAATGGCACTGCTTAAGGAAAATGGTCTTACAGGGGAGAACAACTGGATTTATGATTCCCTGTTTAAGGTTAGGTACTCAGCTAACAGTCTTATTACTGCAGTCTATGAATCAGAGAAGGACTATTTGATGTATGGCTATGGAGGCTCTTACTTTACAGCCCTGCCAGAGGGGGCAGCTGCAATAATTTACAACACTGACCAGAATCCTGTAGAGGGCTTTTTTCCTAAGGAGGCTCTTAAGGGCTTTATAGGATACGGAAGGAATGTACAGGCATTTACCTATTCCAGTGATGGATATAATCTTACTGTATTCGCAAATTCACTTACCAGCAGGGCCCATCAGACTGATGATTACAGGCTTCTAAGCAATGCCATATACATGAGTTCTCTTTCAAGCAGTTATTTTAGTGTTAGCTCTGCCAACTGATGGAAAAAAGGAGGGCTAACATACGATATACTATTTGGCGATGCCAGGGAGTAATTGACAAATCCTGAATTATGCAAGGGACTTTAGAAGAATGGCCCGTGAAGCCTTAAGCGGAAGATGGGGACTGGCAGTTGGAACAGGCTTTGTAGCAGCGTTGCTTGGAGCCTCAACTATGGGTATTCGAGGTGGTTCTAGCAATGGCTCTAGAAACAGTGGAGGAAATGGTGGTTTAAACAGCGTAATAGATCCTAATGTTATGGAGATAATTAGGCCTATTCTCATTGGAGTAGGAACTGTGGCTGCCATATATTTAATTATATGTTTAGTTATAGGTGGTGCTGCAACCCTGGGCTATGCTAAGTTTAACCTGAACCTTGTAGACAATAGGGAGGCCAGATTTGATGATTTGTTTTCTCAGTTTAACCGTCTGGGGGCAGGCTTCTTAATGCAGCTTCTCAGGGGTATATATGTATTTCTTTGGACTCTTTTGCTTATAATACCTGGAATTATTGCAGCTTATAGTTATTCCATGACTCCATATATAATGTGTGAAAACCCGGATATAAGGGCCAATGATGCTATAGGCATGTCTAAGGAAATGATGAAGGGAAACAAATGGAGACTTTTCTGTCTGCAGCTTAGCTTTATAGGCTGGGGGATACTGTGTTTGTTCACATTAGGTATAGGCTTCTTGTGGCTGGGGCCATACACAGAAGCTGCCAATGCTGCTTTTTATAGAGAGATTTCACAAGTAAATA
>JAEZLD010000107.1 GCA_023415335.1 Bacillota bacterium
ATCCCCATACTTGTACCACTATTTATAAGCTCCTTCCGCCGTGCAGATGACCTTGCCATGGCAATGGAGGCAAGGTGCTATGTGGGAGGAGAGGGAAGAACCAGGCTGAAGCAGCTGAAGATAGAGACTAGGGATTACGGAGCATGCGCCTGTATGCTGCTTCTGCTTGCTATATCAATTGCAAGCAGGAGGCTATTCTAAAATGAGAAACATAAAGCTTACTATTGAATACGATGGAACCAGATACAGCGGCTGGCAAAGGCAGAAGAATAGTACCTCCATACAGCAGTGTATTGAGGAGGCCATAAAAGCTATAACAGGAGAAGAAATAGCTATAACAGGCTCCAGCCGCACTGATGCAGGAGTCCATGCGAGAGGCCAGGTGGCAAACTTCCTGACAGCCACCTCAATACCGGATACTAAGCTACCTTCTGCAATAAGCAGCAAGCTTCCAATGGATATATGTATATTGGAAGCTGAGGAAATGCCTGAGGAATTTCATTCAAGGTATGATAGTAAGGGCAAGAGATATAGCTATACCATATTAAACCGCAGGACGCCTCCTGCGTACATGAGAAGCTATGTAGCACATTGTCCATATACACTTGAGTTTGAGTCCATGGTGAAGGCGGCAGAGGCCTTTAAAGGCATGCATGATTTTGCTGCCTTCAGGTCTACAGGAAGCTCGGTTAAAACCAGTGTAAGAACCATTAGGGATATAGAGCTTACAAAGCAGGGGGACATTATAAGACTTTTTATTGAAGCTGATGGCTTTCTGTACAATATGGTAAGGATAATAGCAGGTACGCTGATGGAGACTGGGATGAAGAAGATACCCCCATCAAGCATTCCTGATATAATAAAAAGTCTTGATAGGAACAGGGCAGGCAAAACTGCACCGGCATCGGGACTTTGTCTTGAAAAAGTATTTTATTAGTATTGACACGCTAGGCTCTATGTATTAGAATATAATATGGTGTTTATCGATTGGATGATCCATAGCCCCGGATCTCGCAATATATATTACACGTTGAGTTAATTCAGGGAGGGAAAAGAATGAAAACATACGTGGCTAAGGCCGAGGATGTACAGAGAAAATGGTATGTTATTGATGCAACTGATAAGACTCTCGGAAGAATGGCTAGTCAGATTGCAACAATACTGAGAGGAAAGAATAAGCCTATATACACTCCACATGTTGATACTGGAGATTATGTAATTGTTATCAATGCAGAGAAGATAAAGCTGACAGGCAATAAGCTTGATCAGAAGATTTACTATCATCATTCATTATACCCAGGTGGACTTAAGGAAACTCCTTATAGAAAGCTTTTAGCTACAAAGCCAGAGCTTGCTGTTGAAGAAGCTGTTAGAAGGATGCTTCCAAAGGGAAGACTCGGAAGACAGATGTTCACTAAGCTTAAGGTATATGCTGGACCAAATCATAACCATGAAGCTCAGAAACCAGAAGTTCTTGAGCTTAAGTACTAATTGCATTTGAAGGGAGGAAATAACAATGGCAAAGACACAGTATTGCGGAACAGGTAGAAGAAAGACTTCAATTGCAAGAGTAAGACTTATACCTGGCGAAGGAAAATTTACTATAAATAAGAGAGATATTGACCAGTACTTTGGTCTTGATACTTTAAAGGTTGTTGCAAAGCAGCCATTAACTCTTACTGGAACAACTGCTTCATATGATGTAATTGTTACAGTACACGGTGGTGGACTTACCGGACAGTCTGGTGCAATCAGACATGGTATAGCAAGAGCACTTGTTAAGGCTGATGAGCAGTTCAAGCCAGCACTTAAGAAGGCAGGCTACCTGACAAGAGATGACAGAATGGTAGAGAGAAAGAAGTACGGCCTGAAGAAGGCAAGAAGAGCACCACAGTTCTCCAAGAGATAATCAAAAGAGAATATCAAAAGACCTTACAAACCTCAGAAACTCAGTGTTTCTGAGGTTTTTTATATAGAGTTAATGGCATCAATCAGGTTAGCAATGTTAAATGACAGAAGCATCTGTATGTATCCAGCTTTAGAGCCGGAGTTTTGGACTATGGATATTAATCGCGGCTTTAAGACAGATATTCCAGATGAAGTCACAAGGGAAGCTATGATACAAAGTGTCTGGATTATGGTGCAAGTATTATTCTTTAAGGTGAGAAACTTAGGGGTAAAATATATATTGTAATTCAATGATTAAAAAGCCTGACATTTGAAATGAAAAAAGGTATATACTGTGTATGAAGCATATGTTTTAATATAAAAAGTCGAAAATCATCGTTTGTTTAATTGCCAAGTACCCGATTATTTGTTATTATTGTATAAAAATAAGTTATCCGAACTGCAAAGCAGTCTGTTAAGTGTAATGCATGCAATAACCCTGGCCTTTGAAAAGCCTCGTGCTAAGTCAGGGACGTAGCTCACTGAGCTGAGAAAAAATGGCAAAATATTTAGTAACAAGTGAGAGAGGTTTTAGGAAATGAGAGTTGGAATTTTAGGATACGGAAACCTGGGCAGAGGTGTAGAGTGTGCGGTGCGTCAGAATAAAGATTTGGAGCTGAAGGCTGTTTTTACAAGACGTGACCCTACTACGGTTAAGATTTTGACAGAGGGAGTTCCTGTATATCATGTAGACGAGGCACAAGCACATAAGGACGAAATAGATGTACTGATTATTTGTGGGGGAAGTGCAACAGACCTTCCAAAACAGACACCTGAAT
>JAEZLD010000150.1 GCA_023415335.1 Bacillota bacterium
CGGGCTAAAGTGTTGAAATATGATTGAATCAAAATTATTTAATGCCTTGTCCATATCGTGCTGGCTTTCAATAGTCCATGCCACCGTTACCACGCCTAAACGATGATTAATTTTAAAGCTAAGCTTATTACAATCCGTATGCTTATATGCAATAAAGTTAGGCCTTCCTAAAAAGTTCAGCATCAAATTTTCCAGTGCAAAGCGCACAATACCGGTAAGTGTTTTCTCTGCCTTGTATTTCATAGAAAGCTGTCCCCTAACTATCTCAGGTGCATTTTTCTTAAACCATCTTACTATAAATGGATTGAATGATTCAATACAATATTCTCCTTTATAATCCTTAAGCATTTCTAAGGCTCTACTGCACAACAGTCCATTCTTTTTGCCACTTTTTAGCTCCACTATTAAAGGCACTCTGCCATCTATAGTATTAAGCACCTCCTCAAACAAAGGAGCACTATACTCTGTTCCTGCAAGCCTAAGGGCTTTTAGCTCCTGATAAGTAACCTGGTTTATGTTTTTGTCCAGCTTAGTCATTCTATTAAGGTTGTCATCATGGAATACCGCCAGCGCATCATCCTTTGTCAGTGCTATGTCCAGTTCTATTCCATACCCGGCTTCAACAGCCCTTTGGAATGCTGGCAGGGAATTCTCAGGTATGCTCTGGTCTTTTTCAAACAAGCCTCTGTGAGCAAAGCTTCTCCTCACCAGCCACGCAGCCTTTTCATGCTCTAGCTTGTTCCCTAGAATAAGAAAAATATATATACACCCTATCAGCACTACGATACCAATGAATAAATACATTTAAATGCCACTTCCTTTCAGCTGCTTAAATATCTATATCATCCATGTCTTCCTCAGTAATTACCCTGATTCCATTTCTCTCCAATAGTTCAGCTGCAACGCCGTTTCCTATAATTCTTGTTCCGGTAAAGCTTCCATCGTAAATAGTCCCATGTCCGCAGGAAGGACTCCTTGACTTTAGTATTGCCAGCTCTGCTCCACATTCCTTCGCAATCCTCAGCGTCTCTTCTGCTCCCTTAATAAATTCATCTGTAACATCATCTTTTCCATCATTCCCAACCACCCTGCATCTTCCATCAAGCACTTCCGCACCTGTTCCACCTAAAATCTCACAGGGCGGTCTGGGAGTACAAAGTCCACCCATCTGCTCCGGGCATACCAGTACAGCCTTCCCCTGCTGAAAAAGGCTCATAACCTTTTCATTTAGACTATTCCCACCACTATATTTACAATTTACACCGCATAGGCAGGCGCTAACAATTATCATTAAACCCCCTCCTTAAATCTATAAATATACAATGATGCTTACTCTGTTACTGTGCCACTATTCATAAATCGGCTTAACCGTCCCTGAACTACCTGAACTACTGTTCCAAAGGAATCAAACCATTCTCCTCAAGATAATCATTTGCCTCCTCCAGCGTGTAGCCTCTCTCCAAAGAAACCATTATTGCAACATCCCTTGGATTCCTAAGGTAAAGCTCCTTGTAGCTTGCAGCCTTCAGGAGCATGTCTATTTCCTCCTTAGATATCCTCATGGCAAAGCCTATTCTACACAACACATCTCTTGATGGTTTTTTCTTCTTTTCCAGGTTTAAAGAAAACAGCTCGTTTACATAGGTCTTAGAAATGCCTGAACGCCTGCTGACCTCAGACTAGTTTAGCTTTTTATCCGTAGCGTTCTTTTGTTCTAACAGTTTATTTAGTATTATTGGTACCTCATAATACTAAAAAATATCCCCATGGGTTTTTAGATATTTTTGAAATTCTTCCAAACCATATTTTTCAATATACTTAGCCATATCATAGGTATTCATGATAAAGCTCCTCCTACATGCGATTTCTAAATATAATTATACCTCACATTTCAGAATGTCCGCTACTAGCGGGCGAAAACATGTGCTTATCTTTTTGTAATGAGAGTATAAATTAATTATGAAAAGGAGATTGCATCATGGATAAGAAAGAAGCTACACTACAGGAAAAAGCCAAAACAATATCAGGCTATAAATATTTTGTTGAAATGAAAAAAGGACTTACAAGAAGCACCTATGACCATGTATTGAGTGATATTTATCTACTGTCAATAATAGGTGAAAACAAAGACTGGAGCAACTTGTTCATACCTAAGGGGACACGCCTTATATGCAAAAAAATCCCTGATAGCTTTAAGCCTAACGGAATTATATATATAGACCCAGCCTCCTTTCTTGAGCTTGGAAAAACCTATACCATCGAGAAAAGCGTGGTAGGGACCTGGTTCTCTTGGTACGAATTAAAGGGGCTCTCCTCCGAATGCAGGGTCCGCCTATCATGGTTTGAAATCGCCGCAGAGGACAGGCCTACTCCCCAGCAAGCACTGGAATTATATATTGGCAACATTGATGAGGAATACGAGCATGTCACAGAATATTTAGACTGGGAGGATAAAAGGCAAAGAGAAAAAGAGGCAAACGAGCCTGTAGAGATATTCATTTATAACGGATTAGGATTTGATTATTTCGAACTGGACAATTTTGATGAGGATTACAAGGGTGGGGATTATGCCCATATAGACCTTTGTGAAGAGTGCTCAAAAAAATACAATCTTCCAGAAAACTTAATTAGCAAGGAACCCTTTAATGGACTGCCCTATTCTATCGATTGCAGTGGAGAAAATTGCTACGAGAAGGCCGTATATGGCTATGCAATACCCCTTAAGGATGGAGAAATCATTTTAGAAAAGAAGCGCTGATTCTAAAATTTCTTTCATTATATTTCATAAAAGCATTTGTATATAGCATCTGCCGGACATCCTTATGTTCTTAGCCAAGGATGTCTGGCAGTTTTAATTAACCTATTGCTCCTCTATGATTTCAAACAAATGGCTTAACCGTCCCTGGTCTCCTGGTCTCTGAACGGATAGCTTAACCGTCCCTGACCCCTAAATACACTTATAGAAATCGTACAGCTCTCTCTTCAGCGTATCATCCTTTGCTACTGTGTCTATGTCGCTGGTTGGCACAAACTTTACGTATTTTACTGTCCATCCAAGGTAATCACTAATACATTCTATCTGCTCTTTTATGAGTCTATATTCTGGATCATCCAGCTCGGCTTCTCCATCCACAAAGAGGCCTATGGTTTTTTTCTGACCATGGAATTCCTTCCTGCTATAGAACCTGTCTATGAGGGCTTTCATCTGGGCGCTTATTCCCCAATAGTACACAGGAGTTGCAAACACCAGCACCTCTGCCCGGCTTATGGAGTCTAACACATGTGGCATGTCGTCTTTTTGTATGCATTCCCCCTCATTTTTTCTGCAGGCATTACACCCTCTGCATGGGTGTATATTCTTAACACTTGCATCTATAAGCTCTGTCTCTACACCCTGTATATTTTCCTTTATTCCTCTTTCTATCTCCAGAGCGGCTGTCCTTGTGTTTCCATTAAGCCTTGGGCTTCCGTTTAGTATAACTGCCTTCATATAGATACCTCCATTTTAAATAATAAAAATTCCTATTTTTATCATACATTTAATGGTTCCATAAGACAAGCCTTCACTTAACTTTATACCAATTGCTTGTGCCCTCAAGGTATGTAAATGCATATTTATTCATAATATTCAGAATATTATTATACAATTATGCATATATTATACATTACCATTTTTTATTATCGTGATATACCAAAGTTTTTCAATATCTTAATAAATATATATTGCATAAGTATGCGTATTATAGTATATTTATATACATAAATTCGCATACTTATGCACATGGAGGTAATATAAATGGATAAGAAGGATATTAAAAAGGTAGTGCTAGCATACTCAGGTGGTTTGGATACATCAATCATAATCCCCTGGCTCAAAGAAAATTACAACAACTGTGAAATAATCGCTGTTGCTGGCAATGTAGGGCAGGCAGGAGAGCTTGAGGGCCTTGAAGAGAAGGCCATTAAGAGTGGAGCCTCAAAGCTTTATATAGCAGATCTGACAGATGAGTTTGTAAACGACTACATAATACCTACTGTAAAGGCTGGCGCACTTTATGAGGGATATATGCTGGGCACCTCCTTTGCCCGTCCAATAATCGCAAAAAAGCTTGCAGAGATAGCCATAGCTGAAGGAGCAGATGCCATATGCCATGGCTGCACTGGAAAGGGTAACGATCAGGTTCGTTTTGAGCTTACCATAAAGGCCTTAGCGCCTGACATGAAGATAATCGCACCCTGGAGGGAATGGAGCATAAAGTCCCGTGAAGAGGAAATATCCTATGCAGAAGCCCACAACATTCCGCTTAAGATAACCCGTGAAACCAATTACTCGAAGGACAAAAATCTGTGGCATCTCTCCCATGAAGGGCTTGACCTTGAGAACCCGGGCAATGAGCCTCAGTATGAAAAGAAGGGATTCCTTGAAATGGGAGTATCACCCATGGATGCCCCTGATAAGCCAACCTATATAACTCTTGATTTTGAAAAAGGAGCTCCCGTTGCCTTAAACGATGAGAAGCTTACCGCTAAGGAAATAATACTTAAGCTGAATGAGCTGGGCGGAACCAATGGCATAGGCCTTTTGGACCTTGTGGAAAACCGTCTGGTAGGAATGAAAAGCCGTGGGGTTTATGAAACTCCAGGAGGAACAATACTCTACTTTGCCCATGAATACCTTGAAACAGTATGCCTAGACAAACTAACCTCCCACAAGAAGCAGGAGCTTTCAATTACTTTTGCAGAGCTTGTATACAATGGCCAGTGGTACACCCCTCTCAGAGAGGCACTTTCAGCCTTTGTAGATAAAACTCAGGAAAATGTAACAGGCAAGGTTAAGCTTAAGCTTTATAAGGGCAACATCATCAAGGCCGGTGTATGGAGCGACTATTCCTTATACTCAGAGGAAATTGTCACCTTTAATGAGGATAACGTATACAACCAGGCTGATGCCACTGGCTTCATAAATCTGTACGGTCTTCCTATAAAGGTTCAGGCCAAGCTTTTAAAGTAAAAGGAGAGCATTATGGAAAAGATGTGGGCAGGAAGGTTTTCAAAGGCCTTGGATAAGGAGGCTGATGACTTCAACTCTTCCATTCATTTTGACTACAAGATGTATAAGCAGGATATAGAAGGCTCTATGGCACATGCAGCAATGCTGGGCGCCCAGAGAATCATCTCCCTTGGGGACTCCCAGATTATAATAGACAACCTTCAGGAAATTTTAGACGACATTCAGTCAGGCAGCCTGAGCTTTGACATGAGCTGTGAGGACATACATATGTTTATAGAACAGGAGCTTACAAAGCGTACAGGGGATGTGGGCAGAAGGCTCCACACAGCCCGCAGCAGGAACGACCAGGTAGCTCTTGATCTGCGTATGTACCTGAGGGAGGAGACTCTTAAAGTAATAGAGCTTATAAAGGACCTCTTAGTATCAATAGTAAAGCAGGCTGAGGCCCACTCCTCCACCATCATGCCAGGCTATACCCATCTGCAGAGGGCACAGCCGGTTACCTTCGGGCACTACATTATGGCCTATGCCATGATGCTTACCCGTGATGTAACCCGCCTTAAGGATGCCTTAACAAGGATGGATGTAAGCCCCATAGGCTGCTGTGCCCTGGCAGGAACCACCTACAATACCGACCGTTACTTTGAAGCAAAACAGCTTGGCTTCAGCTCCATAGCATTAAACAGCATAGACGGGGTATCTGACAGGGATTTCTGCCTGGAGCTTATGTCAGATTTCTCAATTATAATGATGCATCTTTCCCGTATGTCGGAGGAAATAATACTCTGGTCCTCATGGGAGTTCAAATTCATTGAGCTGGACGACTCCTACACCACAGGCTCCAGCATAATGCCCCAGAAGAAGAACCCCGACATGGCAGAGCTGGTAAGGGGCAAGACAGGGCGTGTATACGGTGACCTTGTAGCCCTGCTTACAACCCTGAAGGGCATTCCCATGGCATATAACAAGGACATGCAGGAGGATAAGGAAGCCATATTTGACAGCCTTGAAACTGTTCAAAAGTGCCTGTCCATATTCGCCCCTATGATTTCAACCATGAAGGTAAATAAGGACAACATGTACAAGGCGGCACAAAAGGGCTTCATAAACGCCACTGACCTGGCAGATTACCTTGTAAGAAAGGGAACACCCTTCAGAAGCGCATACAAAATCGTAGGCCAGCTTGTTGCTAAGTGTATACAGGAGGGCCAGGTACTTGATACCCTGCCCCTTGATGAATACAAGGCCTTCTCACCTTTGTTTGAGGAGGACGTCTTTAATGAAATATCCCTTGAAGTCTGTGTTGAAAAGAGGATATCAGAGGGCGGCACAGGCAAGGCCTCAGTAATAAAGCAGATGAAATACGTAACGGAGTTCATAAAGAAATGAAAAAGGTTTTTATTGATGGGAAGTTCGGAACCACCGGACTTAAAATTTTAGACAGGCTAAAGAAAAGACCTGATTTAGAGATACTATCCATAAACGAGGAGAAAAGAAAGGAGCCTGCCGAGAAGAAAAGGCTTATGAACCAGTGTGATATTGTGTTTCTATGTCTTCCTGATGCAGCTGCCGCAGAATCTGCAAAGCTCATAGAGAATCCTAGCACGGTGGTTTTAGATACCTCCACAGCCCATAGGACAAGTCCAGACTGGGCCTATGGCTTCCCGGAGCTTTCAAGGGAACATTATAACAGGATATGCTCTTCAAATAGGTTAACCGTCCCTGGCTGCCATGCCAGCGGTTTTATTGCCCTTATATACCCCCTTGTGGAAAATGGCATTATTCCAAAGGATGCTCTTCTCAGCTGCCACTCCATAACTGGCTATAGCGGCGGAGGAAAAAAGATGATAGCCCAGTACGAGGATGAAGGTCCAAGCAGCCTTTTAGCTGCCCCAAGGCAGTATGGCCTGACCCAGCAGCACAAGCATCTTAAGGAGATGAAGGCGGTTTGCGGAATAGAAAGCCTTCCCCTGTTCTGCCCCGTAGTTTCCAACTTCTACAGCGGAATGGTTTTTACTGTACCGCTGTTTTCCAGCACCCTTTTAAATGGTGCAGGTATTGATGACATAAAATCAGCCTACAGGGAAAAATACAAAGGTCCTGTGGTCACCTACAGGGATTCAATAGATGAGGACGGCTTTATCTCGGCCTGCTCCCTTTCTGGTAAGGATTCCATGGAGGTAACAGTATGCGGTAATAAGGACAGGCTGCTGCTTATAGCCCGTTATGACAACCTGGGCAAGGGTGCCTCAGGGGCAGCCATTGAATGTATGAACATAGCCTTAGGAACCAATATAACCTGTGGGCTTAATCTATAGGAGGAAATGAGTATGAATATAATATCAGGGGGCGTATGTGCCCCAAAAGGCTTTACTGCCAGCGGAATACACTGTGGTATACGGAAGAACAACACCAAGAGGGACCTGTCCCTTATATACAGCAGTGTTCCTGCCAGTGCAGCCGCAGTATATACAACCAACCTTGTAAAGGGTGCTCCCCTTCTTGTTACAAAGG
>JAEZLD010000186.1 GCA_023415335.1 Bacillota bacterium
CATAACTCCGGTTAAAAGCAGCAGGACCAATGGAAAAAGACCGCTCCTATATAACAGGTATACCATAAACCAGGAGGAGAAGGACCATTCTCTTATTATTCAGGAGCTTAAATATAAGCTTAACTACAGGCTTCATAATGACTACTATCTGAAGCACTTAGAGCAGTATATGGAAGACAGGGATATGGTCCTTAAGCTTAGCCGATTTTTAAATGAAAAAAAGGAACTGCTGAATACCATGGCATCAGAGAATGAAAGGTCCTTTCAGATATGGCAGAGGGAAAAGCTTCTGCGTGAAGGCAGGGGCAGAAAAATTCTAAGCAATCTGGGGTTCCCTATGGAAGAGCTTAACATATATCCCACAACTGAGCCGCTTGCATACTTTTCAATACACAAAAAAACTCCCCAGACCATACTCATCCTTGAAAACATGGATACCTTTTATACAATGAGGACATTTCTCCTGAACGGAGGTTTCAAAATATTTGCGAAGCCCGTATCAACCCTTATTTATGGAAGAGGTAAGGACATATGGCGTACCTTTAATGATTTTTCTGTATGCATTGAACCATATCTTCTGAGCAGCGAAAACGAAATGCTTTACTTTGGGGATATGGACTATGAGGGAATATATATATACCAGCAGCTGAAGGAAAACTTCAGGCAGGATTTTGAGATAAAGCCTTTTACTGAGGCCTACTGCTTTATGATAGATAAGCTGCGGAAGGAGCAATACGACCTGCCTGAAAGCAAGGCAGGACAGAACAAGAATATAAATGAAGAGTTTTTCAGCTGGTTTGATGATGAATACAGCCTTGAAATAAAAAGGGTGCTTAAATCCGGGGGATATATACCCCAGGAAATAATCAGCCTGAGGGACTTACAGGAGGTATCCAATGAAGCTTGATTATCTTAAGGATTTTACTAAAAGAATGAAAAAGGTAGGGTCCTACGGACTGATATTCATGAACAGCATGTTTAAGGGAACCTGGAAGAGCTATGGATTTGAAGAGGGCTACGAGCACATAAACCTTATATATGCAGTTTTAATGTACATAATGGAGCAGTCGCTTAAGGAGGATATATGCACTATAGACGATATTGCCTCATATATAGATGAAATAAACACGAGGTACTTTAAAAAGCCTATAACCTATGACCAGTGCAGGGAGCTTTCTGATTTCGTTGTAAATACGGTGCTGTGTGATGATGGGAAGGCCATGTATTTTAAGGGCTTTGATTTTGAGCAGGGCGACTACCTGGACATCAACATATCCTATGTGAATAACAAAACGGTATATGTGAATGAAAACGTAAAGAGGGTAAGCTATTACCTTACTGAGGATGGATACCAGCTGCTTTTAGGGACTCTTGAAATGGAAAGCAATATGAAGCTTACGGTATATGAGATGGTATTCAAGCTGCAGCTGGAGAAAACAGATTATGCAGGAGCTGTGGACATGATAAAGAGCATATTCAATGAGTCAAGGCGGCAGCTGCAAAGAATGGAGGAGGGCATAAGGAGAATAAAGGAAAACGTGCTCAGCTTTTCTGGGGAGGAGTACGAAAAAATGCTTAATGACAACATGGAGGTCATAAGCAATCAGAAGATGAAGTTTGGGGTATATAAACAGAAGGTTAATGCAAAAATGGATGAGCTCCATAAAAAGGATATAGATATTGAAAAGCTGGATGCTGAGGAAATGGAGAATCTGGATAACCTGGGTGTAATAAACGATTATCTTTCCAAGGTAATAGGCGACCAGCAGAGGATACTGAATACCCATTTTGATTTTAAGATAGCCTACTCCCAGGCTCTTGAAGGTATGACATCCATGGCCTCAATAAGGAGGATAGGCTTCAGGGATAAAATAATGGACAGGGTACTTTCAGACAGCAGGAATATGGATGCTTTGGACAGAATATTCAGGCCCCTATATCTTTCAAGGCCTGTTAAAAGATACAATCTGGCTAAATGCCTTCAGTATCAGAGGGTGGTCAAAGCCACGGATGAGGATACAGAGGAGGAGATAGCGCTGGATGAGGAATCCTACAGACAGGAGAAGGAAAGAGAAAGGCAGAGAAAGCAGGCACTGTATAGAGGAGTGCTGGAGAATGTATTGCTCTTTGTGGAAGGCTGCGAGGGAAAACAGTGTACGTTGAGAGACATAGCCGAGGAGGTGCTCCAGGGAAACCTGGAGCAGAATATGATTGTTCCCTCGGCTGAGATATTCAGAGAGGTTATGATTGAGCTGCTTAAATCTGAATGCATTGACGCAGAGCAGCTGCGGAGTGAAGCCAAAAACAGTTTGCAGGAGGAAGCACCGGAAAGCTTTGAGGTGTCAGCTACCTTTCTTACAATAGCAGAGGATAACCTACGGCTTAATAAAATAAAGGGACTGGAGATATATAAAATACCAGAGGATGAACCTGTAAAGCTATACGGGGTTCCCGTGGAGAACGGATTAGTTAAAACTGTAACCTGCTCTAACATAGGGTTCAGGTGCTTATAGGAGGAAGCTATGGCATATACATCAGATGATATAACAAGAGCATCAGGAATATTTTATTACCTTCTTAAAAATGGCCAGCTTGCCATGGAGGACGACAGGACTATGTATAAGGAGTACAGTGAAAATGAGGACATAATGAACCTGGTCAAGCTTCAGGCAGAGGAATGTGACTGCAGCATACAAAGATACAGCGGGGTTATTTATATGATTCCCCATGGGGATAATGAGTTCCTGGGATTCTCTAAGGCAGAGCTGAAAAGGGAGCTTTGCAGGGCTAATGCCAATGACAAGGACTATTATCTATCACAGTTTGTGATACTGGTGCTTTTAAGCCAGTTCTATGGTTCTTCCGGTAAAACCAGCAAGTCCAGAACCTTCATGAAGTTTGGAGAGCTGCTTAATGCTGTCGGGGAAACCCTGAAGTCGGCTTCTGAAAAGGAAAACCTTGAGGATATTGAAAAAAGAAGCGGCATAGCCTTTACTAATATACTTGAAAGATGGGATGCCCTCAAGGGCTCGGAGAAAAATACCACAGCTAAAACCACCAAGGAGGGCTTTGCTACAGCGGTGCTTAATTTTCTGGAGAACCAGAAGCTTATAAGCTTTATAAAGGACGATGATATGATATTTACCAGGCCTAAGCTGGATAACTTCATGGATTGGGATATATTGAACAAGAACAATTATGATAGGATACAGGAGGCTTTCAGGGAGGTTACTAATGAGCAAGATTAACGCAGTGAGGATTGTAAATCTTAATTATAACAACAACACCATGAAGGTTAATGATGAAAAACTGGAGTTTGGAGGAGAGAGCACCCTTGTTAGCCTTAGAAACGGCGGAGGGAAGACCGTTATGGTGCAGATGATGATGGCACCCTTTGTAAATGCCAGATACAGGGATATGAAGGACAGGAGGTTTGAAGGCTATTTTACAAGCACTACACCCACCTATGTCCTTACGGAATGGGTTATGGATGGAAAATCCTCCTATGTAACGGTAGGTATGGGTGTCAGGAAGAGACCTTCTGGCGGTGAGGAGGACAACAGGGATGAGCTTGAGATAATAACCTTCATACATGAGTATAAACAGGGGAACAGCTTTGACATACACAGCTTCCCTATAACGGAAAAAACACCTAAGGGTTTTAAGGTCAGGAGCCTTTCTGCCCTTAAGGATATTATGAATGAGCTTAAGAATGACAGGAACCAGATATTCGATTTCTATGAGCTTAATATAGATTCCCAGAGAAGAAAGTATTTTGACAGGCTTAAGCAGTATAATATAAACAGCCGTGAGTGGGAGAGTATCATAAAGAAGATAAACATGAAGGAGTCAGGGCTTTCTGATTTGTTCCAGGATGCCAAGACTATAGGAGGGCTGATTGAAAAGTGGTTTATTCCTGCAGTAGAGGATAAGCTTAACGATAAGGATAACAAGGTGAAAAATTCCCAGGAAATAATGGAGAAGTTTGTTTACCAATATAAGGAGAATGAGGTTAAGCTTAAACGCAAGCTGGGCATACAGCATTTCAAGGAAGCAACAAGGGATATAATGGAGTCGGCAGAAAGGTTCAAGGCTAAGAAGGATGAAACTGAGGAGATTAAAAACAGCATAGCTAACCTATACAGCTACATACTGTGTAGCATAGAGAAGCTTACTGATAAAAAGGAAGAGCTCTCATCTGGCCTTGAAAGGCTCAAAGGGGAACTTGGAGAGATAGAGTATGAAAGAATGTCCTACGAATACAGCAATATAAATGAAGACCTGAAGAAGCTTTCCCTCCAGATAGAGGATATAGAGACATTTAATCAGAGGCTTGATGAAGCTATTAATAACGGAAAAAGGGAGAAAGTACGCCAGGAGTGCATAAAGCTTTACAACGAATATACTGAAGCCTCTAAAAGGGTACAGGAATATGAGAGCCTTATAGAGATTGCTAAAGAAAATGACAAGGATAAGGAAAACGAACGAAACAATGTAGGCTATACGCTTAAAGGAATATACGAAGGCAAATGTAACAGTTTAAGCGAAGCAATAAAAAGTAAGAATCAGGACGAGAGAGCTACTCAAAGTCATAGAGAGGCTCTTAAGCAGAAGGTCAGGCAGCTGGATTCCCAGATAAACCAGATGTCTAAAGAAAGTGCTTCCCTTAAGGAAAAGGTAAGGTCATACAATGACCTGGAGAGCAGCTTTAACAGAGAGTTTAACCAAAGCCTTTCCAGAAATATTGAAGGAGAATACGACCAGGAGGTGCTTGCCAGCTATACTAAGGGATTTGACAGGAGAAGCAATGATGCGGAAGCAAATCTGCGCCAGATACAGCTGGATATTGATGATACCTTAAGGAAGCTGTCTCTTGCCAGGAATCATAAGGAGGAGCTGGGATTAAGCATACAAAAGCTAAGAAGTGACCTTTCACAGAAGGAAAAGGATAAAATAGAGACAGAGGGGTGCTTAGGGGAAATAAGAAAAATAATTGGGTATCTGGGCATTGGAGAAGACAGGCTTTATGATAAGGATTATATATCGGAGCGAATTGAAAGAAGGATAGATATCTTAAGAAGTGAGGCTTCGGACATAGCCAGAAGAAAGGATTATCTGGAGAAGGATAAAAGAATGTATGAGACGGGAGACAACCTTCAGCTGTCTCAGGATATAAAGGAAAGCCTTAAGGAGATTGGTATAAGCATAGTCTTTGGCTTTGAGTGGCTTAAACAGCAGAGCATGTCTCAGGAAACAAAAAAAGAGCTTATAGGCAGGAATCCTTTCCTGCCGTATTCCCTGATTATGAGCAAGGACAGCATATATAAGCTTCAGTCACAGGAGGCTAAGGTTTTCACTTCGGCTCCCGTTCCTATAATTGAACAGGTTTCTCTGGAGGAGAGTCTTGGGGCATCTGTAGTAAACAACGTCTATACCATAGGCCCTATGAGGTATTTTATACGCTTTAATGATAAGCTGCTGGACGGAGAAGAGCTGAAAAGGCTCATAGAGAATATATCTAAAGAAATAGATGAATGCATGAAATCCATAGCTGTGAAAAATGAAGAGGTTGATAAATACACCGGAGATAAAAAGTTTGTTCGGGAAAGATGCCCCAGCAGGTACTGTCTGGACAGCCTTATCAGAGAGGTTGAACAGATGGGCATGAAAATAAGAGCTGATGAAAAGGAGAGCTTACAGCTCTCTGAAGAAATAACCATTCTTGAAAGAAAAACAAAATCCCTAGAGGCAGCTGAGAGGGAAAACGAAAGGCTGAGAGAGAGGCTTCAAAGAGAAGGCGTAAGCTTCGCAGGGCTTCAGGAAAGATACAGCAGGTACCTTGAGGATAAGGAGGAGCTTTCTGGAAGGGATAGGGAAGAGAAGAAGCTGTATGAGGAAAAAAGAGAAGCTGAAGAGTCAATAGACGGAGAGGATAAGAGGCTTAAGCTTATCTCTGACCAGCTTGTTGACCTGCGTATAAGATTAAGCAGCTCCCAGGATTCTTTAAGGGAGTACAGGATTTTTTCTCAGGGTGAAGTAATAAACAAGGACCAGGAGGACCTGGAGGCAAGGTACTCCGCCTTAAGCAAGGATATAGGTCTCAAGGTACAGGAGTATCAGAATATACTTTCCGGATATAGAGGTACCTTTGAGGAAAAGGAGCAGGAGCTTATAAGCAGGTCCCGCAAGCTTGATATAAAGGAAGAAGAATACAGGGATAGGTATTTTGACAAGGCAGGACTGGATGCGCTGGAGGCTCAGGTGGAGAGCATGGAAAAGGAGCTCAGCAGAAGTAAGGATAAGCTTGGGCTGCTGATGCGCCAGCAGGGCAAAATGGAGAGCAGTTTGGATGCCAAGCGGTCTGAGATACTAAACTTGGGCTACGACTCTCCTAAGGATATCATATATATAACCAGCATAGATTTTAAAGCCAGGAAAAAGCTTAAGACTATTGAGATAAAGGACTGCGAGAACCAGCAGAAGGCCAATGATGGGGACATCCATATAATGGATAGCATAAAAAACATGATGGACCAGTACTCTGATTTTGAGCTTAAGACAGAGCTTGAGCTTGAGCTGTCAACAAAGGATGTAAGGGAAGAATGGCTGGGGATCAGGGATAGCTACTCAAACAATCTGGCCCAGGAAAGAGTCATGGAAAAGGAACTTACAGCCTGCTGCGATAATCTGTTTAATGAGAGCACCCTTATGCAGGATGATTTCTTTAAAAATACAATAACCACCCTTTCAGAGATAAAATCAGACCCGTACAACGTGGTTTATACCTTAAAGACAGTGCAGGAGGTACATGAGAAAACACTGCAGCAGCTGGAGATAGACCTGCAGAAGGTTGAGGAGGAGAAAAAGAACATTATAGATATGTTCTATGACTATGTAATGCAGGTTCATACACACATAGGAAGAATAGACGATGGCTCAACCATAAAAATAAATGACAGGTCGCTGAAGATGCTGGATATTATACAGCCTGTCTGGGAGGATAACGAGTCAAGATATAAGCTTGGTGTAAGCGATATGGTTGAGAGCATTACCAAGCAGTGCTTAGATGAGCTGAACCAGGGACACAACATAGAGGAGCTTATTGCAAAGGAAATAACCACCCTTAAGCTTTACGATACCGTGGTTGGTTTAAATGAGCTGGATGTGAAGCTTTACAAAATTGAAGCCTCAAGGCAGGTACGTATAAGCTGGAACCAGGTGGCTGAAAACTCAGGAGGGGAGGGCTTCCTGTCGGCCTTTGTAATACTGTCCAGCCTTCTGTCATATATGAGGAAGGAGGAGAGTAATATATTCAGGCCTGCAGAGGAAGGCAAGGTTATAATAATGGATAATCCCTTTGCCCAGACCAACGCAGAGCATCTTCTAAAGCCTCTTATGGACATAGCAAGAAAGAACAATACCCAGCTTATATGCTTTACAGGATTAGGTGGGGACTCCATATACAACAGGTTTGATAACATATATGTACTGAGCCTTGTTCCTTCAAAGCTTAAATCCGGCATGAGCTATATTGAAAGCGAGCATAGAAAGGGAGAGGAGATAACCCATATGAGCTCCTCCAGATTTAAAATAAGACAGGAGAGTGTAGAGCAGATAAGGCTGTTTTAAGGAAATAGGCTTCAGACTGTACATTATATAGTGTTATGATAATAATTAATATTACAATCTACCAAGAAATTACAACGTTTAGCGATTCGTGTGAAAAATAATTGAAATGTACTGTAAAATGAGGTGATAAAATGGATATACAAAAAACTATGGATGCACTAAAGGGTTTTGGCTATGAGGTATCGTATTTTGACACAGCAGATGAGGCTGCAGCATATCTTGATGGGAAGATAGACAATAAGACGGTGGGCTTTGGAGATTCGGAGACTCTTCAGGTACTTAAGCTGTACGAGCTTCTGTCCCTGCATAATCAGGTAACAGACCCCATGCACTGCCAGGAAGGCAGTGACTTCTGGAAGACTGCAAGGCTCTGCCTTGGAACGGATATATTCCTGACCTCAGTTAATGCAATTGCAGAAACAGGTGAGATGGTAAATATAGACGGCACAGGAAACCGAGTAGCAGGCTCCCTTTTCGGGCATGAAAAGGTGTATTTTGTAGCAGGAATAAATAAAATAGAGCCCGTACTGGAGAAGGCCATATGGCGTGCCCGCAACATAGCGGCACCAATGAATGCCAGGCGACATGGGTATAATACCCCATGTGCAGTAAATGGAGACAGATGCTATGACTGTAGCAGTCCTGACAGGATATGCTGTGGGGAGATAATTTATAGGTACAAGATGAGATTTATAGATATGGAGGTAGTGCTTATAGGAGAGAGCTTAGGATTATAGACGAACACAGTCAAAGGGGAGGCACATTTATGGAACTGACCAGTATAAAATACACCCAGCAACAAATAGACGAGAAAAGAACCCTTATTGCAAAGCTTTTTATGGAGGAATCCATTAACATTAAATCATCAGATATAAAAATCATGTCTGTGCAGGACGTGGAGCTGCTTTTTAAGCTCTACGACAGGGAGTTTTTCAGCTTCTGGTTCAGGGACAGCTTCAAGGGAAGCTTCAGGTTCTCACTGTCAAAGAGGATGACTAAAAGTGCAGGAATGACAGTATGTCCTAGGAACATAACTAAAATGAAGCCTGAAGATGTGGTTATAGATATAAAGATAGGGATAGCTATGATTCTAAGCTACGGGGTTCTCGAGGATAGCACAAGGGTAGGTGGAATACAGACAACAAACTCCCTTCAGGCTCTACAGCTTGTTTTAGAACATGAAATAGTTCATGCCATAGAATTTATAACCTATGGCAGGTCAAGCTGTAAGGCTTCAAGGTTTAAGACTATGGCAAAGAATATATTCGGACATGCTGAAAGCACCCACAGCTTAGCAACACCAGCCAGGATTGCATACGAGGACCTTGGTATAAGACCAGGCAGCACAGTAACCTTCTCCTTTGAGGGAAAGGGCCTTTCAGGAATAGTTTCAAACGTTAATAAAAGGGCTACAGTTATGGTGGCTGATAGAAAGGGAATATGGCAGGATTCCAAGGGGAAAAGGTACAGCAAGTATTATGTACCGCTGAATGGGCTGAAGATAAAGTAATCAGATTAGAAGCAGAGATAGTTAATTATCACTGCTTCATTTATTTTGAAGATTATACCATATACCTGTATTTTAAGATATAATGTTAATATGAGTTTAAGCTATTGGCGGTATCACATATACAGCAGATTTGACAACATGTCTGTGATGAACCTTGTCTTGTATTCTTATATAAAGGAATTCTAAATAAGGGGAGGGTATATTTATGGGAAAGGACCTTTTAAAGCTGTTCAACATGCCTGTACTGTACGCAATTGTTGCATTGGCATTAGTGTCCATATCAGCCATGTGCGTTGTGTTCATGGTAAAAAGCTGGCGTGCTGGCATCAAAATGGGCATGGAGAGGGCAGCACTGAAGAAGGCTGTTGTTTCCAGTGCCACATTCACTATACTTCCGGCTATCAGCATTCTGCTTGGCGTGGTGGCGCTGTCGGGTGCGTTAGGGATTCCCCTGCCGTGGCTTAGGCTGTCAGTGATAGGAAACCTCCAATACGAGGTGAACGTGGCTGAGATTGCAGCTACAGGCATTGGCCTTACAGGGCTTAAAATCTCTGAAATGACACCACAGGCATATGTTACAATTGCACTTGTAATGACCTGGGGTATCCTGGGTGGAGCGCTGCTGTGCATCTTTACACTGAAGAAGTATTCCAAAAAGCTTGGACGTAAAGAGCCTGTGAAAGCTGGGGCGAAAAGAACCAGCTTTGGTGACTGGGCTATGATTGCCATGTTTGTAGGAATGTGTGCTGCATATATCGGCAGCTATGTTGGCCAAGCTGCTGTGCAGGCAGCCTGGCTTCCGCTTCTGACCGCAATAGTGGCGGCTGCTGTAATGGCCATATGTGAATGGCTGGAGCGCAGGAAAAATGTACGCTGGCTTGAGAACTTTGATCTTGCAACCAGTATGCTGGTGGCCATGGCGGCAGCTGTAGGCTTGAATCGGCTTATGCTGTAAAGGAGGCATGCATATGGAAAGAAAGGATGAAGTTTTTTTACCTGAGGAAAAAAAGGCGTTGTTTGAAAGATATATGAATGGTGTACATAACCTTGGACGAGGGTGGCTGATTATCAACATACTGCTGCTCACAGCACTGCCATTTCTTATGGGGCTTACCATGGATACCATGCCAGATATGCATACCTTCTGGCGGGGTTTTTTAAAAGTCGCAATCATATACTATCCTACCAGTGTTGTGGAATATCTGATTTACGTGCCTATGCTGGGCAGTGGCGCCAGCTATCTGAGCTTTATTACAGGAAATCTGTCCAACCTGAAGGTACCCTGTGCAATCAACTCAAGGGACCTTGCACATACTAAGTCAGGCACACCTGAAAATGAAATCATATCCACATTATCTGTAGCCACAAGCTCTTTGGTGACGATTTTGGTGATTGCACTTGGGGTTATACTGCTGGTACCCTTGCAGCCTATACTGGAAAACCCTGTGCTTCTGCCAGCCTTCGATAATGTGGTGCCGGCACTGTTTGGGGCACTTGGATTAAAATATTTTTTGAAGGGCAAGAGGTTCGCGGCTATTCCGCTGATACTGTCCAGCGGCATTTGTATATTGATTCCATCGATGATACGGCAGACCAGTGTACTGCTGATTGCTATCGGTGGATTAACCATTGCGGTGGCATGGATATTTTATAAAAAGGGGATGCTGGAAAAATGATTATATTGAAGATTCTACTGGTTCTGTTTGCCGCACTGATAATACTTTTGGCAGCAGCAGTGGTTCGTGCACTGATGCTTAAGCCTACCGCTGCGCCGACAGCCAGGCCTCCTGAGGCAGATCCTCAGCGTGCCGCGGCCTATGCCAAATCACTTTCGGCAATGGTACAGATGGAGACGGTATCAAGCCGGTTTGAGCCGGACCGCAGTAAATTTCTGGCGTTTCAGGAGAGTCTGAAGCCCATGTTTCCGCATGTTTTTTCCTCATGTGAGCAGACAGGCCCTGGTGCCGGGCTGGTGCTGAGGCTGCCTGCAAAGGGAATTCCAAAAGGAGCTCCTGTTTTACTCATGAGCCATCATGATGTGGTTGCTGCATCACCGGAGGGCTGGGAGCATGGGCCTTTTTCGGGAGATATTGACCAGGAGGGACGTGTCTGGGGCCGGGGTACGGTGGACACTAAAGGAAGTCTTTTCTGCGAGCTGCAGGCTCTGGAGGAGCTGATAGCTTCTGGCTGGCAGAATGAGTATGATGTATACATTACCTCCTCATGCACAGAGGAATGGAGCGGTGAAAGTGCACCAGCCATAGTGGACTACCTCAAGGAGCAGGGTGTACACTTGGGGATGCTGCTGGATGAGGGAGGCATGATTATGGAGGCACCTATTGCCGGAGTAAGGGGACGTTACTGTGTGGTAGGGGTACTTGAAAAGGGCTATGGTGATTTGAGGTTTACTGCCCGCGGCAAAGGAGGCCATTCCAGTACACCGGGTAAAAATTCTCCACTGGTGCGGCTGGGCAGGTTTATGGCTTATGTTGAAAAACACAGCCCATTCCACACTGAGCTTATGCCTACTGTGAAGGAGATGTTCAGCCGTATGGCGCCAAACATGGGCTTCGGCATGAAGCTGATATTTGGGAACCTATGGCTGTTTGGCCCTCTGGTAAGGAGGCTTATACCATCCATTAACCCATCAGGTGCTGCCATGATGAGAACAACCTGTGCCTTTACTACAGCAAAGGGCTCAGATGGGCTGAATGTTATGCCGTCTGAGGCTTATGTAACGGCTAATATGCGCTTTATCCATCATCAGCCCAATGAGGAAAGTATTGGCCTCATGAAAAAATATGCTGAGAAATTTGATCTGGAAACAGAAGTAATATATCAGGATTATCCGGCAAAGCCGGTGGACCATAACTCTAGTGCATTTCGCCTGCTTGAAAAGGTATCGGAGCAGATATACCCCGGATATGATGTGATACCTTATGTTATGACAGGTGGAACTGATGCTAAGTATTATGGTGATATATGCGACAATGCATTGCGCTTTGCCCCTATAGAAATCAACTCACAGCAGCTTGCCAGTATACACAGCACTAATGAAAATCTTAATAGCGCTGCTTTGGTTCCGGCGGTTGACTTTTATAAGGAGATACTGAAGCAGTACAGAGGTTAAGTAAATAATAATGTATGTTTGACAAAGTATTATAAACAGGTATACAATTTAAATAGTAACTAAATAATATGTGCTGAGAGTGTTGAGAGTCAGGTATAATAGGCCTTTAGAATGCAAAGGCTTACTTTATCTGGCTCTTTTTATATTTTTTATTAGGAGGAAATCGTATGTATGATGTGGCTATTATTGGTGCAGGCATAACAGGCTGCAGCGCAGCCTATGAGCTGTCTATGTATGACATAAGCATAGCTGTAGTTGAAAAGGAAAACGATGTGGCAGAGGAGGCTACAAAGGCCAACAGCGCCATAATACATGCAGGCTATGACCCAGAACCGGGAACTGCTATGGCAAGGCATAACGTAAGGGGTTGTGCCATGGCAAAGGAGCTCTGCGAAAAGCTGCATGTACCCTACATGCAATTAAGGTCCCTGGTGCTGGCCTTTACAGGGGATGAAATGGAAAAGGTAATGGTGCTGCATGACAGGGGAGTAGAAAATGGAGTTCCCGGGCTTGAAGTAATTACAGGAGATAAGGTAAGGGAGCTTGAGCCAAATCTCAGCAGTGAAATAAAAGGGGCCCTGCTGGTACCCTCATCAGGGATAATAAATCCATGGGAGTATGCTATAGCCATGGCAGAGGTGGCACTGCAAAATGGCACGGATTTTTTCCTAAGCAGCCAGGTTAATTCCATTGATAAAAAGGAAGATAGATTTATCATACATACATCAAACAAGGATACCCCAGTCATTGAGGCCAGATATGTAATAAACGCTGCAGGCTGTTACGCAGAAAGGATACATGATATGGTAGGGGGCAGTGGTTTTACAATAAGGCCAAGCAAGGGAACCTATTACCTGCTTGATAAGTCTCAGGGAGACCTGGTGCACTCCGTATGCTTCCAGTGCCCAACTAAAGCAGGGAAGGGCGTACTGGTGGCCCCTGTAGTCCATGGCAACCTTATTGCAGGGCCTGATGCCCTGGAAACAGAGGATAAAGAGGACAAGGGGACCCCAAAGGAATCCCTGGAATATGTAATGAAGATGGCAAGGAAAACCACTGACAAAATAAGCTTCAGGGATAATATAAGAAACTTTGCAGGCATCAGGGCTAACTCTGACCAGAAGGACTTTGTGATTGGAGAGTCGCCCTTTTGCAGGGACTTTATAAACCTTGCCTGCATAAAGTCTCCTGGTCTCAGTGCCGCACCATCCTTAGCCCTTGAGGTAGTGGACATACTAAGGAAGCTGGGGCTTAGGCTTAAAGAGAAGAGCAGCCCTGTGACCACCCGCAGAAAAACGGTGGTTATGAACCTGAGTCCTGAGGAGAGGGTATCTGCTATAAAAGAAAACCCTCTGTATGGAAGGGTTATATGCCGCTGCGAAACCATAACTGAAGGAGAGATAGTTGATGCCCTTAAAAGCCCTCTTTGTCCCTCCAGCATAGACGGGGTCAAGCGCAGGGCAGGAAGTGGCCTGGGAAGATGCCAGGGAGGCTTCTGCGGCCCCCGTGTGGCAGCTATTATTGCCCGGGAAAGGCACATACCCTTAGAGCAGGTGCTTCAGGACAGGAAGGGCTCTGAAATACTTATAGAGGAGACCAAGAAGGGAGGTGCTTCCTTTGAAATATGATTTAGCAGTAATAGGAGGAGGCCCTGCAGGGCTGGCAGCAGCACTGGAGGCAAATGAAAACGGGGTAGAAAGCATTGTAATTATAGAGCGCGATAAGGAGCTTGGAGGAATACTGAACCAGTGCATACACAATGGGTTCGGACTCCATTATTTCAAGGAGCAGCTGACAGGGCCTGAGTATGCGGGAAGGTTCATAGAGCTGCTTAAGGACACGGGAGTTCATATAAAGCTGGATACAATGGTGCTGGATGTGGAGGAGGATAAGACCATACATGCCATGAGCCCGGAGGAAGGCTACTTTACAATTGAGGCCAAGGCCATAGTGCTTGCCATGGGCTGCAGGGAGAGAACCCGCGGTGCCATAGCAATACCTGGGGAGAGACCTGCAGGGGTGTTTACAGCAGGTGCTGCCCAGAGGTATGTGAACATGGAGGGCTATCTTCCGGGGAAGCGTGTGGTAATACTAGGCTCCGGAGATATTGGCCTTATTATGGCAAGGCGTATGACCTTAGAAGGAGCAAAGGTACTGGCTGTGGTAGAGCTTATGCCCTACACCAACGGCCTTACGAGGAATATCGTACAGTGCCTTGATGACTTTAGTATCCCCCTTTATCTATCCCATACCATAACTGATATAAAAGGCGGAAACAGGGTAAAGAGCGTAACTGTAGCCAAGGTTGACGAGAAGCGCCAGCCAATTCCAGAGACGGAGTTTGAAATAGAGTGTGATACCCTGCTGCTTTCAGTAGGGCTTATACCTGAAAACGAGCTTTCAAAGGGTGCGGGCATTAGGCTTGACAGGCGTACCAGCGGACCTGAGGTTTATGAGAACATGGAAACCTCAGTAGAGGGAATATTTGCCTGTGGGAATGTAGTACACGTACACGACCTGGTGGACTTTGTAACCAAGGAAAGCCAGAGGGCAGGCAGATGTGCCGCTGAGTATATAAAAGGAGGCCAGGTGGCAGGAGAGGGAGCCATAGTCCTGAAAAACGGGGACGGGGTTACCTATACAGTACCCCAGAGCATAAGGCTTTCTAATGTTGATAAGCTGGTGGAGGTAAGCTTCAGGGTGAACCGTACCTGCAAGGCGTCAGCAATCAATGTAACCTCAGGAGGGGAAACCCTGGCAAGCTATAGACGTGAGCGTATGGCTCCGGGAGAGATGGAGAAGGTATCCATACCACTTAAGCTGCTTGACAAGGTGCAGAACAATGAATTGATGGTCTCTATAGAAGACGGGGAGGTGGAGAAGCATGACTGAAGTAATATGTGTAATGTGCCCTAAGGGCTGTCACCTTCAGGTGGATGAGGAAAATGGCTATAAGGTAACAGGAAACGGCTGTAAGAACGGGCTTGAATATGGCAAAAATGAACTCATATGTCCTAAGAGGGTGATGACCTCCACTGTAAAGGCAGAAGGGGGACTTCACAACAGGCTTCCTGTAAAGTCTGAAGAGGAGATACCGAAGGATAGGATAATGGAGTGTATGAGGCTGCTGGACGGGATAACCGTGAAGTGTCCGGTTAAGACAAGGGATGTAATCATAAGGGACATACTAGGGCTTGGAGTGGATATAGTGGCGACCCGGGATCTGTAGATGCCTAATTGATGTATCAGGAAATGTCTGCTATAGTGTAATTATAAGCAGATAAGGACGGAGGATGTATTATGTCCATATACAGCGAAATAGCAGACTCACCTATAATTGCAGCAGTTAAAAGTGATAAGGGTTTGGAGCAGGCCCTCCATGCGGACTGCTCAATTATATTCATATTATATGGAACTGTCTGCAGCATAGCAGGCATAGTGGACCGTATTAAAGAAAAGAATAAAAGAGCCCTTGTCCATGTGGATTTAATAGAAGGCCTGTCCTCAAAGGACGTTGCAGTGGAGTTTATAAAAGCCTTCACAAAAGCAGATGGCATAATCAGCACCAAGCCCTCTGTAATAAAAGCTGCAAAGGAAATGGGGCTTATAACGGTACAGAGATTCTTCCTGATAGACTCCTTATCCCTTGAGAATGTTATGAAGAACATAAACGATAAGCATACTGACATAATAGAGGTGCTTCCTGGGGTTATACCCAAGGTTATAAAGAAGATAGCTGACTCCTCCCGGGTGCCTGTAATTGCAGGAGGGCTTATTACCGACAAGGAGGACATGGTGCTTGCCCTTAA
>JAEZLD010000187.1 GCA_023415335.1 Bacillota bacterium
CTTTCAAGCTCAGTTCCGTCATTTATTCCCGGACATGATACAATCTGGCAGTTAATGTATATTCCTGCAGATGTAAGCCTTTTTAGGCTTTCCATAAGTCCTGCTGCCTTCCTGTTATTAAGCATTCTGACCCTGAGCTCTGGATTAGTGGTATGAACAGACACATTTATAGGACTTATATGGTATTGAATTATCCTTTGGATATCCTCCTCAGACATGTTGGTCAGAGTTACAAAGTTCCCCTGAAGAAATGATAATCTGGAATCATCATCCTTGAAATACAGTGTTTCCCTCATACCTTTAGGCAGCTGATCAATAAAACAAAACAGACATTTGTTGCTGCAGCGCTTTGGTGAATTCAGGAAATGGTCATCAAAGTCAATGCCCAGATCCTCATCATAGTCCTTCTCTACGTCTATCTCCCATTCTTCTCCATCAGGCTTTTGCACTAGAAGGGTAAGGTTATCATCATTTACAAGGTATCTATACTCTATTATATCCTCAACCCGTGAACCATTAATCTCCAGCAGTATGTCGCCTTCCTCTAAGCCTGCTTCCTCGGCTATGCTGCCTGGATATACCTTATTAACAATTATTCTATTATTATTTTCATTATGTTCCATTAGTTCACCTCATATGTACTCATCTTATCATAATAACATTTTGCCATATAAATAGCAAGTTTATACAAATGAAGACAACATAAAACAAGGATTCCACTGAGGGAATCCCTATTATTGCAAGCTACACGAGTTCTATAAAGCTTCCCATCCTACCAGTCACACCTTTATCCCTTCTGTAGGAAAAAAGAGTGTCTGAGCTGCAGAAGGTGCATATACCGGATATACTTATGCTACCGGGTGGTACTCCGCAGCGCTCAAGCTGATCCACATTTTCCTTAGCCAGGTCAACGTACAGCCTTCCGTCCCTTTGCCTGGAGGAGGAGAATTTAGATGCTACATCAGCACTAACCTCAAAACAGCACTCACCTATACTTGGACCAATAGATGCTAATACATTATCAGGAGAGGAACCCATCCTTTGGCTCATAAGCTCCACAGCTTTTTTTACGATTTTAAGCTCTGTTCCCTTCCATCCACCATGAAGGGCTGCAGCTATTTTGTTTACCCTGTCATAAATAAGTATGGGCACACAATCAGCAGTAAAAATCCCTATAGGGATATTTCTCTCCCTGGTTATCAGCCCGTCACCTTCCATTCCTCTTATGTTATTAAGGTTATCTCTTGTAACCTCATAGATACTGTTCCCATGTACCTGCCTAAGATATACTGCTTTTTCTTTGTTCATACCTGCAGATAAAAATATCCTTCTCATGTTCTCGTCAACGTTTATAGAGGAATCCTCCGTATATATGCCGAGATTCAATCTTGCATATGGACCTGTGCTTACCCCTCCTTTTTTGGTGCTGAAAAAATGCCTTATGCCATTTTCACCATCAAAAGGTATAGAAGTATAATAGGCTGCACTGTCATAATTATTTATCCTGAAGCTGTTCATTCAGCATACCTCCCAGCCATTCCTGCTGCTATTTTTCCTTCAATATTTTCTGGAGTTCATCCATAAAGGTATTAATATCCTTAAATTGCCTGTATACTGATGCAAACCTGACATATGCAACATCATCAATTTCCTTTAATGCCTGCATAACCAGCTCTCCTATATACTCGCTAGGTATTTCCTGCTTCATTGTATTATAAACCTGTTTTTCTATGTCATTTACCACATTCTCTATCTGCTGGATGGAAACAGGCCTTTTTTCACAAGACCTAAGAATGCCTGTCATGACCTTTCTTTTGTCAAATGGCTCCCTCTTTCCATCCTTTTTTACAACATATACAGGTATGTCCTCTACATTCTCATAGGTTGTGAATCTTTTCTGGCACTTAAGGCATTCTCTTCTCCTGCGTATAGATTTATCATCTTCCGTTGACCTGGAATCCAGCACCTTTGTATCTGGATAATTACAAAATGGACACTTCATAGGCACCCTCCAATTCTTATGTATTTTTAATTTACTTGATTAATTAATTATATAAAACATAATAGCCTTTCTTCATTTTTATTATATACTACACAAGCCAATAAAGACCACAGCTTTACATTAATATATTAAATTTCTACCTTCTCCTGGTTATTTTCCTTGGATGACAGGTCTACCAATATTATATCAACACCAATTACCTTTATCTGATGCCACTTTATCAGTATTTCATCCTTCTTCTTAAAAAGTGTGAACAATCCACCTGCTGGAGGAATAACCAGACTATCAGCCTTTGTCAGGTCGTCATTAAAGGTGATATCTGATATAAAACCCAGCCTTTTGCCTTCATGTATGTCTATTATTTCCATACGCCTTAACTGTGAAAGAGGCAGAAGTCCTTTTTCAGCAATTTTATCTGTCATTTTAATTCCTCCCTATTTATTCTAAAATAAGCTTGTCTACATCTCTTTTATTAGTCAATAAATTATATGCATTAAACCTTGTGTAATATCCCAGAAAATCTAAAATCCAGGAGAACCTGGATTTTAGATTTTCTATACATATTTTCTCATGTGACCTAAGGCAGTTTTTTCAAGTCTTGAAACCTGTGCTTGAGATATTCCTATCTCATCTGCAACCTCCATCTGTGTCTTTCCTTCAAAGAATCTAAGCTTAAGTATAAGCTTCTCCCTTTCATTAAGCTTCTGCAGTGCTTGCTTTATGGATATATTCTCTATCCAGCTATCATCTACATTTTTTGTATCACTGATCTGATCCAATACAAATATAGCATCCCCACCATCATGATATATGGGTTCAAACAATGAGATAGGGTCCTGTATAGCATCCAGTGCAAATATTACATCCTCTCTGGGGAGCTTAAGTTCCTTTGCTATCTCAGTAACGGTGGGTTCCTTATTATTTTTTGTAATCAGCTTATCTCTTATCTGCAGTGCCTTATAGGCAATATCCCTTAAGGATCTGCTAACCCTTATAGAGTTATTATCTCTTAAATATCTTCTTATCTCACCTATAACCATAGGAACTGCATATGTAGAAAATTTAACATTTTGACCTAAATCAAAATTATCAATAGCTTTAATCAATCCTATACAGCCCACCTGGAAAAGGTCATCCACATTTTCTCCCCTGTTGTTAAAACGCTGTATTACTGATAGAACAAGTCTCAGATTCCCTTTTATGAATTTGTCCCTGGATGTATTATCCCCGGCACGCATCTTAACAATAAGCTCCCTCATCTCTTCATTGGTTAGCACAGGTAGTTTTGAAGTATTTACTCCGCATATTTCTACTTTGTTGGTTATCATAGCCTACTTCATCCCCTTAAAATACGTTGTATTAAAATTATTTCCTAGGGATATTCCTTTTATTCAAGAAGTAAGCAATTATTACCATAATACTTTCAAACCATGTTTATATCATCCTATTTATTTCCTTCTTTAGTCTCTTTATTATTCTTTTCTCAAGTCTGGAAATATATGATTGAGATATTCCCAGTATTTCTGCAACATCCTTTTGTGTTTTTTCTCCTCCGCCGCACAGTCCGAATCTGAGCTCCATAATCTGTTTTTCCCTATTGGTAAGCTTCGACATGGCATTTTTTAGCAGCTGTTTTTCTACCTCATCTTCAATATAATGGTATATTAGATCATTGTCTGTGCCTAGTATATCTGATAACAGCAATTCGTTACCATCCCAGTCCACATTAAGTGGTTCATCAAAGGATATCTCTGCCCTTATCTTACTATTTCTTCTCAGGTACATTAATATTTCATTTTCAATACATCTTGAGGCATAGGTAGCTAGCTTTATTTTCTTACAAGGATCAAAGGTATTCACTGCCTTAATAAGCCCTATAGTACCTATGGATATAAGGTCCTCAATGCTTATGCCTGTATTTTCGAATTTTCTTGCTATATATACAACCAGCCTGAGGTTTCTTTCTATCAGTATGGATCTGACATCCTCGTTTCCTTGCTGAAGCTGATCAACGAGTATTCTCTCTTCTTCACTTGTGAGAGGAGGCGGAAGAGCTTCGTTCCCTCCTATATAATATATCTGCTTTAGCTCGAATATCCAGAACTCTAGCTTTCCAATACAATTTTTTATTGTCTGGATTACCTTTTTAAAACTAGCCGATTTTATCATATTTATACCTTCCTCTTATTAATTCAGGATATATAAGTGCATCGTATTCTCCCCCATTTGAAAGGGGGTTTTCATAGAGAGCCACAATTGGGTTGTCAACAGAATAGCTTCTTTTACTCATGCGAACAACTGCTCTGTCTGCTCTTATTCCAATTAATATACCATTGTCAGTGCCTAGTGCCTTATAGGGTATTACCCTTACTCTCGTTCTATAGCTTGAATTCATTAATGCCTTTTGCATTTCCAAAGAGCTCATACTCTTCCCTGCACTGTTTTTAATTTCATCCGGAAGTATATCTAATACTGCCTTATAATACACTATAATAACTGGAGAGTTTGTTACAGGATCCTTAAGGGAATTTCCTGTATCAATAAGTGCCATTATAACACTTGTCCCTTTTGTAGTTATAATCTCCAGAGATACACGGTTTCTTCCCCCACTGTAATATCCCTCAAAATAATCAAACCCAAGCTTCACCAGCAATATTCCAATAATGCTCCCAATTATTATAAAGCTACGAATAGAACTGTCACCTGTTATAAAAACATTATTTGTAAACTCAATATTATAATTACTAAGATATATAATAGCGATAATGCAGCCACCCAAAATAAATGCTTCGATGTAAAAGATAATAAAAAGCTTAAGGAACCTGGAAAGTCTATATGGAGAAAAGGCTATTATTATCATTAGTACAGAAACAAAAATTTTCATTATAAGAGAATATAGTGACTGTAAATCAGGAAAAAATACTACAAGCACATATAGTGCACCAACAAAAGCACCTAATGCAATTCTCCAGGTTTTTGCTTTACAGCTGCACATTCTGTTAACCAGATAGAGCAACAGGTAATTCATAAGGAAGTTCTGAATTATTAAAATATCTGGGTATACAATGGTCTTCATCCATATTCCCCCATAATCCCAGCTTTGAATTTTATATACAGGTCAATGGATTGAATATGTTACACGTAGCTTTATTAATCCATATAATCATTATAAAACCAACTGAGAATAAATGTTGTCAGATTATATTTACATGTATACATTATTTTCCATCAGAATATTCCTATGCTTTTTCCTTTTCTACAAAAAAAAATCTGAAGGTATATAAACCTTCAGATTTTATATGCATACTTTATCGTTCTACCTTCTTGGCCTTTGATTACGGAATATAGGAGGTATATCAAGATTATCCTCGCTGTCTGGAATATCCATCTTGCTGGCTGGCTTCTTTATACTATCCTGAGGGGCTGGAGAAGCTTTCTTTTCTTCCCTGACCTCTCTTTCATCCATTTTCTTATTGTTATCCTCGCCTTTTTCAAAGCCTGTGGCAATTACTGTTATCCGGATGTTATCACCCATCTCTTCATTTATAACTGCTCCAAATATAATGTTTGCATCTGGGTCGGCTGCTTTTCTAACCTCCTCAGCCGCATCATTTACCTCAAACAGTGTAAGACTAGATCCTCCGGTTATATTAAGGAGCACTCCTGTGGCACCATTAATGGTAGTCTCTAGAAGAGGACTTGAAATAGCCTGTTTCGCTGCCTCTACTGCTCTTCCTTCTCCCGATGCAGAACCAATTCCCATATGTGCAAGTCCCCTGTTAAGCATTATGGTTTTTACATCTGCAAAATCCAGGTTTATTAGTCCTGGAACCGTTATAAGGTCAGATATGCCCTGAACACCTTGTTTAAGTACGTCATCAGCAACACGGAAAGCCTCTGTAATTGGAGTTTTCTTGTCTACTACCTGAAGCAGTCTATCATTAGGAATAGTAACCAGCGTATCAACCTTTTCCTTTAAACGGTTTACTCCCATTTCTGCATGAACAGTTCTTTTTCTTCCTTCAAAGATGAATGGCTTCGTAACAACACCTACAGTAAGTATTCCCAGCTCCTTTGCAATCTCTGCAACTATAGGAGCAGCTCCCGTTCCAGTTCCACCCCCCATTCCAGCAGTTACAAAAATCAGATCTGCTCCTTTTAAAGCCTGGGTAATCTCATCCCTGTTTTCTTCTGCGGCCTTCTGTCCTATTTCAGGATCAGCACCTGCTCCCAGTCCTCTTGTAAGCTTATCACCTATTTGTATTTTCTGTCCTGCTTTTGAAAGATAAAGTGCCTGCTTATCTGTATTGATTGATATAAATTCAACTCCCTTAAGGTTTGATTCTATCATTCTATTTACTGCATTATTACCACCGCCACCAACGCCTACAACCTTTATTTGAGCGCTCTGGTCAACATCAAATTCAAAATCCAGCACTGTAATTCCCCCTTCGTATTATTAAGGTAATATTCTTTTCTAAGAAAAACGCTTCTAAAAAAAATCACCAATAAACTCTTTAATTCTATCTAGAAGTGATGGACGCTCATCATCCCGGTCTTCATTATAGTAATCATTAGCGTCTTGTTCCTCATGGGATAAACTATTCTTTGCCCCAAGGGAGCTTGTTCTCTTTTGTTTTAATGCATAAAGTGCCATTCCTGTTGATGCTGAGTATATAGGATTAGCAACTCCTATATAGTTTGGATAACCCAGTCTTACCGGAAGCTCAAAGCACTCAGATGCTGCATCAACGATACCCTTTATATTAAACATCCCACCACCAGTAATCACTATTCCTGCTGAAAGGGTATTTAAAAGGTTATACTCATCCAGGTTCTTTTTAATGAGATAAAGTGTTTCACTTATTCTGGCATCAACTATTTCTGCCACATCCTGAAGGCTTATCTCCTTTTCTCCTTTACCTGCAATATTGCTTATTTTAATTACGTCGTTTTCCTTAATCATGTTAGCTGACGCAACACCATACTGTCTTTTAATCTTTTCAGAATCTGCACTGGATATCTTACATATAACTGATATATCGTTTGTTATATGATTTCCACCTACAGGTATTACCTTTGTATAAATCAGCGTTCCTTTTTTAAATACAGATATATCTGTTGTCTCTGCTCCCACATCTATAAGTGCAACACCTAGCTCCTTTTCATCTTCGTTAAGTACAGCCGATGCTGTGGCAACAGGTTCCAATATTATTCCATCCAATGAAAGGCCAGCTTTCTGTATACTCCTTACAATGCTCTGTACAGTGGTACAAGACGCAACTATAAGATTAACATCAACCTCAAGCCTTACGCCAACCATTCCAATAGGGTCCCTTATTCCATCATAGCCGTCAACAATAAACTGTTCAGGTATAGTATCTATTATTTCCTTGTCTGCCGGAACAGAAATAACTCTTGCAGCCTGAAGTACTCTTTTTACATCATCCTGGGTAATTTCCTTGTCCTCTCTTGTAACAGCAATTACACCTTTATTCTTATAAATAGATGTATATCCACCAATTATATTCACAAAAACAGACTTTATTTCTCTGTTTGACATCTGTTCCGCCTGTCTGACAGCATTTTTTATAGCCTCAACAGTGGCATCTATGTCAACTATAATACCTTTTTTAACGCCTTTGCATTCAGCAGTACCGACTCCCAGTATATTAAACTGTTTCCTGTTCATTTCTGCAATCAATACACAAACCTTTGAGGATCCGATATCCAAGGATGCAACGTAACTGCTCATCTATATATTAACCTCCCTTTGTTTTATTCAGTATTAACCTAACATAAATTATTAATTCAACATAAATCCTAATTTCCCTCTAAAAGATTATTATTTTTTTAATAAAAAGTTCTATTTCTTGCGTACTATAATAACTATTGTCATAATTTCAGTGATTTATGAAATTAATATAATATTAATTATAAAAAAACTCTAATGTTATGTAAACAGTTTATTGCATTTTCATAGAGTTTATTTTTCTGATTAATATCCTTCAATACCGTATGTGTACCTGATATATGCAGGTATGGTTAGTTCTTCTTGTATATCCATGGAGAATGGCAATGACCTGCCAACTATTCTGGCATACTCGTCTGACTTCATTACATAAGATTGCATCGCCTGTCCATCTCCTATTGCAAGTATAGTAACGGGAGTTACAATTAATCTATCATTTACTTTTATAACCGGCCCTTCACAGGTTATTGAGGTAGTGCTGACTATTCTGTTTCCGTTTACCGAAACTGCCTCCGCACCAGCATTAATAAGATCGTAAACCAGGTAATAAATATCTGTATTATGCACAGTTGCATCATTCAAGTCCCAATCATCGTAGATTGTTCTGTCACTTATGGTTATCTTTAGTCCTGCTCCCTTTACATTTGATGTGCCATTAATAAGCTTTGCTTCATAGAGTTCCTTTTCAATTGTCTCTTTTACCTTTTCTATATCATTTCCACTTGAGATATAGCTGTAATACTTACTGCTAAGCTCTGAGAGCTGCTCTCTCAAATTTCTATTAGCATCCTCCAGCTGATTTTTCTGCCTGCTTAAGGACTGGTACTGTGAGTAGGTCAGCACCGTGGTACTGCTGGATTGATTCTTTACAACTACTGAGGTTATAAAAATACCGCAAAGTATTCCTAAAAGAAGGAGCAGGATTTTTCTTTCATCTATGCGTATACGCACACCTATTCCTCCTTATGCTTTATTTTTTTTCTTCCTTTTTCAATAAGCAGCCTTCTTATTGCCGCAAAGTTATTAAAAAGCCTTCCCCCAAACACAACTACTGCAGCTAAATACATAGGAATATTAAGCCTTTCTCCAAGATATGTAAGAATAGCTGCAATAAGTACGTTTCCAAAAAAGCCCGAAACAAACATCTCTGAATCAAACTTTTTTTCCAGCGAAGCTCTGGCTCCTCCAAAAACTGTGTCCATTGCCGCTAATATGGCCACAGGAATATACAGTGAGTAGGTATCAGGTATGTTTATATTAAGAAAATATCCCATTATAATTCCAATTATTAGCCCGATAACCGGTATCAATCAGTCCACCCTCTTTATTTTATAAATTCATATTTTAGTGTCTTAGAGTATTTAGGTATAGAGATTTTTTCGCTTGCCACTATGTTCATACCAATGCTGTATAAATTAAGGCTGTCCTTTATTCCGCCTGGAAGTTTAAAAGCTCCTGCAAGAACATTAGGATCTCCTATTGCCTTAATTGTAAATGGCTCTGTGGGACTGAATGCTGTATCGTTTATCTTAAGCACATATCCAGCCTCTCTTATCTGTGTTCTGGATGTAAATCTTTCTCCATTAATGGATATTGCCTCAGCCCCTGATGAATTCAGCTCATTTATTACATCAAGTAAATCGGAGCTCTTAATACTTACTGTTTCATTGGTTAAAAGCTCTGTAAGAGGCGTAAGAGTTATTTCTACACCCTTTCCTTCTATATCGGTAAGACCTGCCAGCTTCTTTACATTATCCAACTCAGTCTTTAGGTTCTCTACAACCTTATTTTCACTGCCAACATTAGCCTCATACTCATCTATTTTTTTCTCATACTCATTGACCTTGCTTGTAAGCTCATCGTTCTTTGCCTTCAGGTTTGCCACCTGTTTTACAAGGTCTGTGGAACTGGTGGCACCCGGTGTCGTACTTGCTAGAGAAGCTTTCAGCTGGTATGATACCATAATCCCCAAAACAATGCATACTAATGCCATTAGTATCTTAGAACCCTTACCCTTCATCTTTTATCCTCCTAATTGCTCGGCCTGAACACGGCTTTTCCATCATCATAAACCTCTATACTTCCTGCTTTACCTTCCAGCTGAGAATTGTTCAGCACCGATACAGCAAAGCTTAATCTATAGTCCATATCTTCCCAGTCTCCTATTATTATATCAATATCTTTGTTTGTTTTAAGCACGATATTGCCTGGGTCAGAAATATCTATGGCCTTTAGTACATCCCCTATACCTTCATAGTTCCTTATTGTAAGACATTTCTTAAGTGCTTCCATCTGTGTTTCGTTATCCTTTATAATAGGCTGTCCCGGTAAGTATTCATCTACACTTACCCCAACAATAAGCGGAAGCTCTCCATTAGGAAACTCATTTACAACCTGCACCATTCTTCCCATACTATCTATATTAACATAGCTCCCAGCATACTCTGCAATTGCACATATGCTCTTCTCAGTTATGTTTATGACTATTTCATTAGGCAGCTTTCTTTCTATTTCAACCTGGTCAATATATGGGTTGTTTTTTATTTTATTAATAATTCCGTTTTTGTCCAAAAAAAAGATATTTTCTCCTTTAACATCTGCAAAGGCGGCAACCTCATCTGTTGTAACATAAAGATTGTTCTTTACAGTAACCTTACTTATACTAAAATACTCGGATTTCAATACAAAAAACATAACAACTATAATTGCTGATACAACTACTGCTGATACAACTATTTTGCCTTTAATGGTAAGACTTCTTCCCTTCTTTTCATTTGCCATACTGTGTACCTCATTTATCATCTTATTATCAAGCATATTATATCACAATATTTCTATGATATTTATGAATTGTAAATAAATAAGCATTCTTAATGATAATAATTCTATTTACAAATCAAATATTAAGCATCAAGAAGCTTGTCCAATCTGTATTTAATTTATCGGAAGGCCTGCATATTTTTAAACAGGCTTTCCAACCCTACCTATTCCCTATTAACTTTTACTTTTTACTTGTTTACGTCCTCCCCATATCTGGATATACTCAGTAGAATTCCAAGCATGATCATGGTAAACAAAAGTGATGAACCTCCATAGCTTATAAGGGGAAGGGTCACTCCGGTTATTGGCATAAAGGATGCCACAACCAGGAAGTTTATACTGGATTGTACTGCAATAAGGCTTGTTATACCTGAAGCTACAAGGCTTCCGAATTTGTCCTTACAGTTTATTGCAATACGCATTCCCCTCCATACAAGTATTGCAAAAAGCAGTATTATAATAAATATACCTATAAAGCCAAGCTCCTCACCTATTATGGAAAGTATAAAATCATTCTGTGCCTCAGGTATGTAATACAGCTTCTGTCTTGATTGTCCAAAACCACTTCCAAAGAAGCCTCCAGCTCCTAATGCGTATAAAGACTGTATTGCCTGGTACCCTGTGTCAAGGGGGTCAGCCCATGGGTCAAGGAATGAAAGAAACCTTGCCATTCTATATGGTGCAATTGCAACCAATCCAACTGCACCTGCCACACCCAGCGCAAATATGCCAACCATATGGCTGATCTTTGCTCCTCCTATAAAAACCATAAGTATTACAACCGCCATAACTATCACGCACGTACTCATATTGGGCTCCTTTATTATAAGCAAGGCATATACAGCGGTTATTAACAGAATAGGAATTACTCCTTTTGCTAACTGCTTCATTCTCTCTCCCTTCCTGGTAATATAATCCGCAGTATAAAGGATAATTGCTATTTTGGCAATTTCAGAAGGCTGTATGTTATAAGCCTTATATCCAATCCATCTGCTTGCACCATTTCTAGATATGCTTATTGGTGTTGGCAGAAGTACCACAATAAGAAGAATAAGGGTACCTATCATCCCCAGATTCAGTATTCTTTTGCTTCTCAGCTTTCTGTAATCTATAGATGCCATAAAAAGCATGGCTGCAATACCCATGGCTGCCCACATTATCTGCTTTTCTAAATGGTAATAGCTGTCGCCATAAAACTGGCTGTCTTCGTACATACTCGCACTGAAAACCATGTTTACTCCTATGGCAAGCAGTATGAGAATTTCAATAAACAGCGGAAAATCTATAACTCCCCTTTTCTTCTTCATAATCCTCCTCCTATAAACTAATTGCTAAAAATCCTATGAAGCAGCATATCGCAGTAATAATACTGAACAATGCTACCACCTTGGTTTCATACCATCCTTCCTGTTCAAAGTGATGATGGAGAGGTGCCATTTTAAAGAATCTCTTTCCACTAGTCATCTTAAAGTATCCTACCTGTATTACTACAGAAAGAGCTTCCATCACATATATAAGTCCTACTATGAGTATAATGAATGGAGACTTCATAAGTGTTATTATTGCTGCTACAGCTCCTCCCAATGCAAGGGAGCCTGTGTCACCCATAAAAACCTGTGCTGGATATGAGTTATACCTTAGAAATCCAAGCAGTCCCCCTGCTATGGCTCCACAGAATATAGCAAGCTGTCTGTTTCCAAGCATACAGAAGGCTATGGTAAAGAAAACGCTAACAATCACTGTAACAGAGCTTGCAAGTCCATCAAGTCCATCTGTCAGATTAACTGCATTGGTTACTGCTATTATTACAAAAACCATAAATGGTATATACCATATTCCCAAATCAATAAGCTTGCTTGTAAAAGGAACGTAAATTGCACTTCCTATGTCAGGACTGGTATAGGCATAGACAGACAGTATTACTGAAAGTGTAAGCTGTCCAATTATTTTCTGATATGCCCTAAGGCCAAGGTTTCTTCTTTTCTTTATCTTTATGCTATCATCCAAAAAACCTATTAACCCAAAGCCTACCATTGATAGTAAAGCCATACCAATGTGACTGTTAAGTCTTTGCGATACCACTACTGATGTAATTATAATACCTATTATAAACATCACGCCGCCCATGGTAGGTGTTCCTGCTTTTTTTAGATGGCTTTTAGGCCCTTCTTCCCTTATGCTCTGGCCAAACTTAAACTTTTTTAGGACAGGTATGATAACAGGTCCTAAAAGCAGTACTACAGCAAAAGACAGTATGGTTGATAATATTACTAATCGTATGTCATTTGACATTTGCAAATTTCCCTTCTTCCTTATAAAACAATTTAAATTCAGCCTATGCTTTAGTATACATTAAGCTCTTATACAATATCGTCCCCAAGTATTTCATGCACTATTTTCTTCTCATCGAAATCAATGGTCCTATCCTTAAGTACCTGATAGGTTTCATGTCCCTTCCCAGCAATAACTATTACATCTCCATCTTTTCCCATTCCAATAGCATACTCAATGGCCTCACGCCTGTTTGCTATAACCTGATGAGGACATTTTGTGGGAAGAATTCCCGGAAGTATATCAGAAATTATGCTGTCGGGATCCTCTGACCTTGGATTGTCTGAAGTAACTACACAGAAGTCAGAGCCTTCCCCTGCTGCTTTTCCCATCTGTGGTCTTTTAGTCCTGTCTCTGTCACCCCCACAGCCAAACACTGTAATAAGCCTTCTTGCGGTATATTCCCTTGCAGCCTTAAGTATATTTACTATTCCATCAGGAGTGTGGGCATAGTCAATAACAACAGTAAAGCCTTTTTTTGAATTAACCTTTTCACTTCTCCCTGGAACAACAAGCAGTTCTTCAAGTCCCTGCTTTATGCTTTCAAGTGGCACTCCTAAGGAAATAGCAGTAGCAGCTACCCCCAGTGCATTATAAACATTAAACTTTCCAGGCAGGTGCAGCCTTACAGGAAGCTTTTCTTCTCTGGTGCATAATACAAAGGCAGTACCTGTTCCATCAATAACAATATCCTCTCCCCAGATGTCTGCCTGATTTTCAATACCATAGGTGATTACGTTTCCATTTACTATCTTGCATGCTCTTCTTCCATACTCATCGTCTATGTTTATAACCGCTGTCTTACAGTTTTCAAAAAGCTTCATTTTAGCCATAAAATAGTTTTCCATAGTAACATGGTAATCCAGATGGTCCTGGGTAAGGTTTGTAAATATGCCTGCCGCAAATTTTAATCCATATACTCTGTCTAAAGAAAGGGAGTGTGAAGAAACCTCCATTATACAGGAATCATCCCCTGATTCAACCATTTCATTAAGCATAGCTTGCAAGTCCATGGATTCAGGAGTTGTCCTTTTAGCCGTCTCCTGATGTTCTCCCACAATATTATATATAGTTCCAAGAAGGCCTGATCTCCTACCACAAACATTTAAAATAGACCTTAGCATAAAGGTTGATGTTGTCTTTCCATTGGTTCCCGTAATGCCTATAATATCAAGCTTATGTGATGGATTTCCATAGTAGCTGGAAGAAATAAGTGCCATAGCCTTTCTTGTATCCGTTGTTTTAATCAAGGATACATGTGTATTTCCTATTTCAACATCATGACTTATAACAAGCGCCCTGGCTCCCCTTTTAACAGCTTCTTCAGCAAACCTGTGTCCATCAGTTTTCACTCCTATTATACAGAAGAATAAGCTTCCCTCACTTATATCAGCTGTATTGTAGCATAGCTTGTTTATATCCACGTCTTCGCCTATAAGCCTGACATCTTCAAGTCCCTTTATTAGATCTGAAATCAACATTTCCTTATCCTCCATATTATTATTAATCAAAGTATTATTCATACATTATACTACCTTAATTATTCTCTATCACCCATAAATTGTTCATAATTAGTAGTAGCACAATACGATTATCATATTGTGCTACTACTCCTATACATTATAACATATTTTTTTAGAGTATATATATGTTACAGTACAGGGCAGAGCGTACTGTTTTTTTACTCATCAGAATCCTCAAGAATTATATTTATAACAGTACTTTTCTTTACCATTTTTCCCGCTTTAATATCCTGGGATGCTCCTATTCCTGTTCCTGTAAATGCAACCTTTATTCCAATAGATTCTGCCGCCTCTTGTATTTCCTTCTGGGTCATTCTTGTAAAATCGGGTACAGCCACCGTTCCGTCACTGTTAGCGCTAGAACCTAGAAATAATGTGATCATTGTATTTTCCTTTACCGATACTCCAGGCTTTGGACTTATATCATATACGATATTACCTGTTCCTTCTGTTACATAGCCGATTGAGGCATTCTTAAGCATTGCTTTTGCTTCATCAACTGATTTCCCTCTAACCTCTGGTATTACTACCTCTATCACAGGTTCTTCTTCATCACTGCCTAAGTCCGGTTCTATATTCATATAGGTGAAGATATCCTGTAATATGTTCTTTGCAAGAGGTACTGATGTGCTTCCGGCATAATAGTTAGATGGATCCGGCTCATCTATGGCAACTATTATTGCAAACTTAGGGTCATTACAGGGAGCAATTCCTGCAAATGATGATACGTATGTCCCATATACATATGCTCCATTAACAACCTTTTGAGCAGTTCCTGTTTTCCCCCCTATATGGTAACCCTTTATATATGCTTTTTTTGCCGCTCCTACAGTCACTACTGATTCAAGTATATTTCTGAGTTTCTCAGATGTGTCCTTGGAAACAACCTGCTTTATATTAGTTGTGCCAAATTCTTTAACTATTGTCTGGTTACCCTTATCATCAGTTGCAGTTATTGCCTTAACTATATGCGGTTGAACCATCATACCGTCATTTGCAATAGCTGATAATGCAGTTAAATACTGTACCGCGGTTACAGAAATACCCTGTCCGAAGGCAAGGTTAGCAAGCTCCACTGAGCCCACATTATTTATATTCTGCATTATGCCCTTTTCCTCACCTGGCAGATCAATATTAGTCTTCTCTCCAAATCTGAATGCATCATAATATTTATACAGGGTTTCCTTCCCAAGCCTTTCCCCAAGCATCATGAAGCCGACGTTACATGAGTTCTGAAGTATCTGGGGGAAGGTCTGGCTTCCGTGTCCAGTCCTCTTCCAGCAGTGTATTATCCTATCGCCTACTTTATATGAGCCGCCGCATGCAAAGGTGTCACTATCCTTTACCTTGTTCTCCTCCAAGGCTGCTGCGGATGTTATCACCTTAAAAATAGAGCCTGGTTCGAAGTTTTTACTTACAGCATCATTCTTCCAGGATGCCAATGCTTCTTCAACAGTTCCTGGAACAGGATTGTTAAGATCATATCCAGGAGCATTAGCCATAGCCAGTATCTCCCCTGTCTCAGGGTTCATAACAACGCAGGTAATTGCTTTAGCTTTAAAATCTTCTAACCCCTTCTCTATAGCTTTTTCAACAAAATACTGTATTGACATATCTATTGTCAGCATTATTCCATTTCCATCAACTGGAGCCACATAATTATCCAAGCTGGAAGCCTGCTCTCTATTATAGGCATCAGTCTCTCCAAGACTTCTTCCTTCTACTCCCTTAAGTGCATCATTGTATTCCAGCTCAATACCAGACCTTCCGTCTCCATCCACATTAACAGTTCCAATAACATGGGACAATAGTGTTCCATTTGGATAATAACGCTTTGTATCCTCACTTATTACTACACCAGGCAGATCCAGTTCTCTTATTTCATTTCCTATATTTTTTTCAATTCTTCTGGCAATGGACACGCTGTTAATAGGTTGTCCATTCGAAAGAGTCTTATTGAGCTTTGCCAGTACAGTATCAGCATTAACCCCCAATACCGCTGACAGCTTTTGAGCCATTTCCTGTTTTATATCAGGATTTTTCTTCTGCGCAGCAACGACATCCTTCATAAATACATCTATTCTTTCTACGTTACCACTTACAGCAAGATAATCTCCATTTCTATCAAGTATACTTCCCCTTTTTGCCTCAATCCTGGTGTCACTGGTCCACTGCTCCGTGGCCAGCTTCTGAAGCTCATCTGACCAGGAAATCTGAACCCATGCATAACGCCCAACTATGACTGCCTGAACCAGGAAAATAATAAGAAGTATAAATATTATTCTCTTTCTGGTTATGATGGAGTTCCTAGGTTCATTATTCAAGTTTGTACCCCCTAATCATTAAAGCCTAATAGCTTTTTTATGTCAAAGCCCGCCTTTACATTATTGTCCTGATTCTCATTCACTTGAGCCAGGCTTTCTACCTTTATATATTCAACGCTGTTGCTGTTAGGAGTTACCATATGCATACCATTCAAGGCTGTTTCCTCTATGCTCTTAAGATTGCATGCAGAGGCTATCTGCACCTCAAGATTAGCGTTGTCCTTTTGTATTGTGGTTATATCTTTCTTAATACCCCTTACATCTGCAGTCAGACTGTTAATGTAGGCCGCCCTGCTAAGCACAAGAAAGGTTATTGCCCCAAATAAAGCTATAGCGCACATAAGCTTAAGCTTAACCTTAAGTGCCCTCTGTGCCTTTTTGCTCTTTCCCACCTTGTTCCGTTTAACAGGCCTAACCTCTGGCTTTACCTTAGGCTGTATGTCATAAGCCACATTGCCGTATGTATAACTACCTGACATCCTCTTTCTTTTGTCCATTACCATAATTATTCACCCCTGTTCGACTTTAGAACATTTATTCTATATAATATCTGCCACAAGTACAAATTAAAGTTTCTCAGCTATTCTCAGCTTTGCGCTTCTGGATCTGGCATTCTGCTCAAGCTCGTCCCTGGAAGGAAGTACCGGCTTTCTTGTTAGTACCTTTATTTCAGGTTTTCTTCCACAAACACACACTGGAATTTCAGGTGGGCATGTGCATGGATTTTCCCTTTTCCTGTACACATTCTTTACTATCCTGTCTTCTAGGGAATGGAAGGTTATTACACATATCCTTCCTTCTGGATTAAGACAGTCAATGCAGTCATTTATGGCCCCCTCTAATATAGCAAGTTCACCATTAACCTCTATCCTTATAGCCTGGAAGGTTCTTTTAGCAGGATGAGGGCCCTCCCTCCTGGCAGCAGCAGGTATAGCTGCCTTTATTGTATCCACTAACTGGAAGGTTGTATCAATGCTTTTCTTTTCCCTATCCCTTATGATAAATTCCGCTATTCTTGATGCCCATCTTTCCTCTCCATAATCCTTAATAACTCTTATAAGCTCGTTTTTATCGTACCTGTTTACGACATCCCAAGCAGAAAAGTCAGATATCTCATTCATCCTCATATCAAGGGGGGCATCCTGCATGTAGCTGAAGCCTCTCTCCGGAGTGTCCAGCTGGTAAGATGAGACTCCTAAATCCAGAAGTATACCATCTACACCAAGAACATTAAGATCGGACAATACTTCTTTAATATTTGAAAAATTATTATGAACCAGCGTTGCGTTTTTATAGCCTTCAAGCCTTTCGGTGCACACCCGGATTGCTTCTGTGTCCTGATCTATTCCTATAAGCCTTCCTCTTTCACTCAGCTTCTCCAGCACCTTTGTGCTATGCCCAGCTCCTCCAAGGGTGCCATCTACATAAATTCCATCTTTTTTTATATTTAGTCCTTCAATACACTCATTAAGCAAAACAGAAACATGTTTAAACTCCATATGATTCACCCTTTACTAAAGAAAATACTATATCCCAAGCTCGAACATCTTTTCTGCTATTTCATCATAGTTTATATTCTGTTCATTGTATGCTGACCACTTTTCCTTACTCCATATCTCTACCTTGGTTGCTACACCAATGCTTACAATGTCCTTGCTTATTCCCGCATACTCTATAAGGTTCTGTGGTATAAGTGCCCTTCCTTGTTTGTCAATTTCAATTTCAGCAGCTCCAGAAAAAATAAACCTAACAAACGCTCTGGCATCCTTGTTCGTAAAAGGCAGTGCCTTAAGCTTGCTCTCAAGCAGTTTCCATTCTTCCATGGTATATGCGTAAAGGCAGCCATCCAGTCCCTTGCACATTACAAAGACTGGTCCAAGCTCCTCTCTGAACTTGGAGGGGATATTTATTCTGTTTTTAGGGTCCAATGAATGTTGGTATTCCCCAATGAACATTTCAATCCACCTTTGCTTTCCCTTTACTCCACTTTACTCCACTTTTACACCACTTTAAACCACTTACACCTAGTATTCTATACAAATTAAAAAAATCCTGCTAATTTTATTAAAAAAGGATTAGATTTTTTTTCTTTCTAATCCTTGATAATACTTGTTTTATAATTATCTTTATACATTTTTTCCCATTCTACTATATGCAATTATCGTCGTGCCCTTTTACCTGCAATATATTTACAATTTGTAGAAATACCTGATTTTTCTCTACAGGCATTTCTGCCATACCTCTCTATTACCTATTACTTATTTTCAAGCGGCACTGTAACAGCCATTGAAAAACTCTCCTCCTTCATAACATCGGAAAGATACATGTTTACCTCATCAAGCTTAATGGACTCAAGAACCTTGGGGACTTCAAACCAGTCCTGTTTTTTATTTTGAAAGGATATGACGGTTTTTAAAAAAGCTTCATCCTTATCTGACAGTCTGATGCTTTCTCCAAGAAGCATTCTCTTTATAGACTCAAACTGGCTGCTTTCCATGCCACTGGCTTTTAGGGCCTTAAGTTCATTGAAAAAAGCTTCCCTTACAAGCTCAGGCTCTTTGCCTGAGCCTGACATAACACTATAGGCAAAATTCAGTCCACAGCTGATTCCATAGCCGAAGGTGCTGTCAATTAGGGCATCGTCATAAAGACTGTCATATAATTTTGAAACAGGGCCAATAAGGTAATCCATAATTATTCTTAGTAAAAGCTCCTTCTTTATGCCCTCATTGCTTCCTCCAGAAGGCAGTTCTTTAAAACCCATAGTAAAAAGCTTCTCTCCTATGTTCATACTGTCGCTGGAAAAGGCTCTTGCAACCGCTTTATCCTCCTTGGGATAAAGTCTTTTTATCTGGTGGCCCCTCATGGTAGTAGCCGGAGCGTTATCCATAGCCTGGAACAGCTCAGACTCATCCATATCGCCCAGTACAAATACCTCCATGTTTTCTGATGTATAAAAGTCCTCATAAACTCTGAGCAGCTCCTCCGGAGTTACTGATTCCACATTCTCTACACTTCCTGCCACATCATATTTAATGGTATTATTTTTGTACAAACTGTTTAAGAAGCTGTTAAAGGTCCTCCATCCGGGATTATCATAGTACATCTTTATTTCCTGAGTTATAATGCCCTTTTCCTTTTCAACCGTTTCCTTATTTATGTATGTGTCAGTTATAAGCTTCATCATAAGGACTATGTTCTCCCTTATATGGCTAGTGCAGGAGAAATAATACACAGTGGAGGAAAAGCCTGTATATGCATTTACAGACGCGCTCTGTTTTGAAAACATCTCAAAGGTATTCTTATCCTTGGATTCAAATATTTTGTGCTCTAGAAAATGTGCAACTCCAGGGGTTACTGTATACCTCTTGTTGTCCTTTAAATCTATATATTCCAGTTCCTGTGAGCCATAGTTAACAAGAACGTAGAAATAAAAGGTTTTCATGCCCTTCCTTTTAATATACTTAACTGGTAATCCCCAGGGTGTTGTGTGACAAATCACCTGAGAACACGGATTTACGCTTCCTTCCATATTTTCACCTTCCTCCAAGAAAGTATACTGTATCAAGCTTTATTCTCTTACTGCACTCTACAACATCTTCTTTTTTTACCTTATCCACTCTGTCTATAAGGTCATCAATGGTATAGCTGCAGTTGTATACATCAAGTCCCTGTAAATAGGATAAAAACAGATTTTTGTCATCACTTACAGTACAGAGATTATGCTTTGTGCTTGTTATGGAGTTTTCTAGGTCCTCCTGACTGAAATCACCTGTGCAAAGCGTATCCAATCCTTTTAGTATTCCCTCCCGGGCTTTTTCCTTATCCTTAGGGTCTATACCAGCCATAACAAACAGCATTCCCTGGTACTTTTCTATGGTAGAGTATACGGTATAACAAAGGCTGTTCTTCTCTCTCAGCTCCTTAAAGAGTATTGAGTGAGCCCCACCTCCGAGCAAGCTGTTTGTTACTGCCAGTGCAGGGTATAACTGGTCCTTAAGACTGGTCTCAGTCCTAAAACCCATAAAAAGCTTCCCCTGGTTTATATTCATAGGTTCATTAATGTTTTTAACTCTTCCTGAAGCAGGATGTGGAGGGGTTACTTTTACATCAGATGAGGCTGCTGGCGGAAAACTGTCCTCCAGCATTCTCTCCATTTTATCAGTTGGTAGGTCTCCAATAACATATAACACAGATGGACAGCTATCTCTTATATGAAGGAACCTTTCTGCTGCCTCCTCAGGGGTTATGCTCTCCGCCCAGTCTTTCTCTCCTAGCCTGTCGATGCTGTAGGGCTCTCCCTCACACATCTCCTGGCAGCATCTTAAGAATGCATACTGCTCCTTGTTATTTATTTTTGAATCTATTTCGTTAATCAAATTCTGCTTCTCCGTTTTAAAGTAATCCTCCTTAAAAAGGCCATTTATTAATAATGGTTTATAGAACACCTCCTTAAGGAAATTAATCATCGTTTGATTCAGGTTGGAGTTTCCGGCATATTTATCGGGGTTTATATAGCTGCAGTAAAGCCCAAGTGTGTATACCTCTCCCTTTAAGCTTATATCCAGACCAGCCCCGGCCCCATAAGCATCATAAAGGAAACGTGATATATCTCTGGCAGTTCTATGTACATCAGTTCCTCTCATAAGCAGCTTGGATATAAGGGCATTTTGTGATGCATTTTTATCCAAAGGCATATAATACATCTGGCATAGCATAATGGAATTCATGCTTGAATTCTCTATATAGCAACGCTCCCTTCCCTTTCCCATACTCTTTCTTTCAATTCTCATATTCCGACCTCCACTTAGGTTTATTTCCAGTTTAAAATATTGCATAGATCTGGGTAGTACATATCCACATCACCTTCCTCTCATGGGAAAGGCTCAGGCCTGACCTACACTATTATTTACGAAAAGCCTGCATATTTATTCAAGCAGGCTTTTCTACCATTTCTCTTCACTTTTCGCTCTTCACTTTTCACTCATTAGTATCCTTCTTTCCCTTAAATCTATACCCCTCATAATGTTGCACCCTCAGATTTTATAGTTTATAATTTATATGTTAAACACATAGTCAGATTTGTAGTTAAGAAAGGAAAGATATATATGAAGCTTGGTATAGTAGGACTTCCTAACGTGGGTAAAAGCACCTTATTTAATGCAATAACTCAGGCAGGAGCAGAGGCTGCCAATTATCCCTTCTGCACAATTGAGCCTAACGTTGGAGTGGTATCGGTTCCTGACCACAGGCTTGACGTGCTGGCGCAGATGTACTCTCCTGAAAAGATAACTCCTGCAGTAATAGAATTCTATGATATTGCAGGACTCGTTAAGGGTGCCAGCAAGGGTGAAGGTCTTGGAAATAAGTTTCTGTCCCACATTCGCGAGGCTGATTCAATAGTACATGTGGTTCGCTGCTTTGAGGATCCTAACGTAGTGCACGTGGACGGCTCTGTAGACCCTATTAGAGATATAGAAACAATAACACTTGAGCTTATATTTTCGGATATGGAAAGCTTAGAGAGGCGCATGGATAAGACAAGAAAAGCCTCCCGTTCAGGAGACAGGAAATCCGTGGAAGAGCTTGCACTTATGGAGAGACTTCACTCCCATCTTGAAGCAGGAAAGCCTGTAAGGACAATTGACGTAACAGACGATGAGCAGCAGCTGATAAAGCAATATTTTCTGCTGACCTCAAAGCCCGTTTTATATGCTGCCAATGTAAGCGAGGATGATGTTATAAACGGCTATGACGAGAACCCTTATGTAAGGAAGGTTGAAGAATATGCAGCTGCTGAAGGTTCAGAAGTAATACCCGTTTGTGGTAAGCTTGAAGAAGAAATAGCAGCCTTAGATGATGATGAAAAAAAAGCCTTCCTGGAGGACTATGGCATGGAGGAACCAGGGCTTAACAGGCTTATAAAATCCTCCTATCATCTGCTTGGACTCATAAGCTTCCTTACAGCAGGGCCTAAGGAGGTTAGGGCATGGACAATAGAGCGAGGAACCAAGGCCCCACAGGCTGCAGGAAAAATCCATACAGATATAGAAAGAGGATTTATAAGAGCTGAGGTTATCTCCTATGATGCACTTGTGGAGTGTGGCTCTGAGGCATCAGCCAAGGAAAAGGGACTTATAAGACTTGAGGGCAAGGATTATGTCATGCAAGATGGTGATGTAGTCGTATTCAGGTTTAATGTGTAATATATAAAGTTACCACTCAATACAAGCAGCCCATCTATTGAAGATGGGCTGCTGTTATTTTATATTATAATGCTGGAGAAGATAATCATTTATTTTTTTTAACAGGGCTTTGCAGCGAATTATAGGCTTCAAGCTTGGATACAATCCTTTTTTTAACCTCACTAAATCCACTATATCCCTCCGGCTTATCCCAGAGTATTTCAAAGCACTCATCAATAGATGTGACTGAATATATGTGGAATACTCCTTTTTCTACAGCCTCCAATATTTCATCCTTTAACACCAGCTCATCCTGATTTAGCCTTGGTATTATTACTCCATGGCTTCCATCAAGACCAAACATGCTGCATATATCAAAGAAACCCTCTATTTTTGTGTTTACCGCGCCTATAGGCTGTATCTCTCCCCTCTGGTTTATGGAGCCAGTTATGGCAATACTCTGCTTTATGGGTATATCCCCAAGGCTTGACATAATTGCAATAAGCTCACCAGCAGAGGCACTGTCCCCTTCTATTCCATTATAAAGCTGCTCAAAGCATATACTTGCACTAAAAGAAAGCTGCAGCCTCTGTCCGAATGTCTCTCCCAAATATCCTGAGAGAATCAGTATTCCCTTATTATGAATGTTGCCACTTAAATCTGCTTCTCTTTCAATATTAATGACACCTGCTTTACCCGCAAAGGTAGCCGCTGTTATTCTGTTCTGCTTACCTACTACCGTATCCCCAAGGCTGATAACTGAAAGGGCATTTATCTCCCCTACACGGTTTCCTGAAAGTCTGGCAATGAGCTTTCCGTCCCTGTACATATCCAGCATTCTTTTCTTAAACAACCCATGCCTTATCTCTTCAAGACTAAGACATTTTTTTATATGGGATTTATCAATGATTCCTGAGCCTTCCCTTTTAGCCAGTACATCCGCCTGTCTTATAAGCTCAGATAATCTTTTTAGAGACGCAGAAAAATATTTTCTATCCTCTGTTATACGGGAGGAATATTTAAGAAGCTCCTCTACCCCTGGCCTGTTTATTCCTAGTGTATTAAACCTGCGGCAGCTGCTGCTTATAAAACCTAAAAGCTTCATGGTTGATGAAGGCTCATTCCTTATTATATCATCAAAATCAGCTTTAATAGTAAACAGCTCCCTGAAGTCCTGATCATAGGTATACATTAAATAGTAAATCTCCGGGCTTCCTAAAAGCACCACCTTTACGTTTAGAGGTATCTCCTCCGGCTTGATTCCCTTTATAGGTATTATATCCAACTGGTTTTTAAGATTCTCAATAGCTATTTTCCCATTTATAAGGCATCTCTTTAGTGCACTCCACCCCTGATAACTCATGAGTATTTGTGCCGCATCAATTACAAGCACTCCTCCGTTAGCCCTGTGCAGGCTTCCTGGCTGTATAAATGTAAAATCAGTAACAAGATTTCCCCCTCTGCTTTCATACTTTACAGCTCCTGTAAGACTGCTGTACTCCGGATTGTCCTCATAAACCACAGGCATCCCATTGCAATCAGAACTAGTCATAATGTTAATATAATATCTTTTCCAAAAGGCCTCGTCGTATTCCTCGTCATCCTTATCCTGCAGGAATTCATCTATGTTGTCCTTCAGGTCCATACTAAGCAGTTTCAAATATTTAATCAGTGCGCTGTTATCCTCCCCGTATTTTCCAATTATTGTCTTGATTCTGCAAGACAGTATATCATCACAAATTCTATCGCCCATATCCTTTATTTTTTCATTCATAGCTTCCTTTGATTGTCTTGTTTCCTTCAGAATCTCTAAAGCCTGTGCCTTAAGTGCAGCTACTCTGTCATTTATATTTTTCTTCTCCTCCTGATTAAGCTCATTATACTCCTTTTCGCTCATTTCCTTGCCTTCATCATTTAAGGGAATAAATGCAAAGCCCTCTGATGTGTTTTTTACATTAAACCTTCTCTTTTCCGCTTCCTGGTATAGCTTCTCTATCATCTCGCTTAGCTTATCCTGGTATGAGTCTACCGTTTCACTTTTCTCTATCTCATACTCATCTGAGTACAGTCTTTCAACAAGCTCCTCTGTAAATGCATCTATTAAGTGCCTTATGTCTTCCTTAAATTCTTTTGCTTCTCCATGAGGAAGCTTTATTGCCATAGGGCTATATTCATCCTCAAAATTATAAACATAGCACCAATCCCAGGGTGTCTGACCGTTACCTGAATAGCTATATAGAGTTTTCATTACAAAGCTTTTTTTTCCCAGTGAGCTTTGACCACACACGAATACATTATATTCCTGTCCCTTCATTTCAAGCCCGTACCTTAAGGCCTCCTCTGCCCTTTCCTGGCCTATGAGTTCATCATATGCATTTATTTCAAGGATATCTTCAAAATCCGGAAGATATTCATAGTACTGTTCTAAGGCTTTTCTTTCAAGCTCATACTTTTCTTTCATGTGCCCACCCCCCGAGTACACTGGCATTTTTATATAATATATAATATTCCTTATACTCTGAAATAAAGAGTGAATTATGAAATAAATACTAAGTCAAAATAAAAGGGAGAATACTGCATATTATAAATGCCGTATTCTCCCTAATATATATATTCTTTTTATGCCTCCGTAGCCTTAGACTGACCATCTGCTGTGGTCTCTGGCTTTGATGCAGGTACTGTTTCAGCTTTAGCTGCAGTAGCTACTGGCTTTGGTACTGGCTTTACGGGAGGCTTCTTTGTAAATGTTCCCCTTACCTTCAAATCCTCCTCATCGGTTACTACCATTGAGTATTCCTTTGACATCTCTATAGCCTTACGTGAACAGAAGTCTGCACACATCTGACAGAAGGTACAGGAGCCCATGTTGAACTCGAAGGTTATTTTATCCCCTTCCTCAGTCTTTTCTATTGTTCTTGTAATAGCAGAAGGTGAACATACCCTGATACACATTCCACAGTTCACACACTTATCAGCATGATATATTATTTTTCCTCTATAGCCGTCTGGAGCCTCCTTCTTTTCATAAGGATATCTCTCGGTACTTGGCTTTTTAAAAAGCTGGGAAACAGCTATCTTTATAAAGGGAAATTTCATTACTTATTCCCCCTTTTCTCTTTAAGTATCTTAGCCGCCAGTGCCAGACCATCTATTATTGCTTCCGGCTTTGGAGGGCAGCCTGCTACGGAAACGTCCACTGTTGTAAACTTGTCTAAAGGGCCTTCAACAGAATAGCTTCCCTTAAATACATTGCAGGATCTTGGACAGGAACCCAGGGAAACAACCACCTTGGGCTCTGGGACCTGTGCCAGGGTTCTTATAAGCCTCTCCTTTGACTGGGAGGTTATTGGCCCGGAAACCACAACAATATCTGCGTGCCTTGGAGTACCGGCCAGCTTAAAACCCATTCTTTCTGCATCGTACCTTGGTGTAATTACTGAAACCAGTTCAATGTCGCATCCATTGCAGGAGCCTGTATTTATATGGTACAGCCAAGGTGATTTTGCTGTACATTCATCAATAAGCTTTTTAAACATATCTATTCCTCCCCTATAGACCGAACCAGACAAGCACCAGGCTTACTAAAGCCAGACCTGCTACAACTGTCCAATAGAATTTGAATACCTGTTCAACCTTAAGTCTTGCGGTTACCGCCTTTAAGAGTGATACAGATATTATAGTTACTACTGCACTGACCACTACCAGTATTAACGCATTAAGTGCAACTATTCCAGCACCTGTTCCATCGATGAATATTCCACCTAAGAAAAGCGTTGTAAACATTGCAGTCATTATGAACATCTTTATAGCATAGTTCAGCTTGAATATGCCCAAGGGTGCTCCACTATACTCAACAAGAGGTCCTTCGCAAATCTCTGTCTCTGCCTCTGCAATATCAAAAGGCTGGCTTCCAATCTCACACGGTATTACAAGTAGCATAGCAATAGCTGCAGGAATCATACTCCAGTTCGTAAGCAATGAACCTTTTACAGATTGATATTTTGCTATCTGCGTAAAGGAAAATGATATTGAGCCACTGTCCAGTCCCACCTTTTTCCCTACAGTTAGTAATATTATTACCAGTGGCAGCTCATATGAGAGCATGGCCACCATTTCTCTTGAAAGACCAACTCCCGCATAGGGTGAGCCTGATGCAGCTCCTCCCATTATTATGGCAACTCCAGGTATGGTAAGCAGATATATTATAACTACTATATCTGCAACGCTGCTGAAGGCACTGAAACCACTTATGGGCATAAACAGCATTATGGTTATAAGGCTTACAAGACCTACCACTGGTGCTGCAAGAAATGTCCTTCTGGCAGCTGCTCTTGGAACTATAGTCTCCTTGCCTATAAGCTTGCAGAAATCATAAAAGGGCTGTAGTATTGGAGGCCCAATCCTTCTCTGCATTCTTGCAACAATCTTCCTGTCTATTCCTGCTAAAAACAGCCCTGCTGAAAAGCAGAATAAAAAGCCTGGAAATACCAATATATAAAACAGCTTTAATAAAATATCCATTACTTTCTGCCACCCCCTATAAGAATATGAACAGATACACTATAACTAGTGCTGTTCCAGAAACTACCCAGAGGGCATAGTCGTTTACAATTCCACTGTGAGCATTGTGCATGAAGCTGAAATAATGTCTAAGGTTATGCTTCATGCCCCAGAAAAGGTCTGAACCACCCACCTGGGAATACTCATTTGCCTCTCCACTGAAGAAGGTATCATATTTTGGGTCAGTACTTTCAGCCTCACAAGCTCTTAGCCTGCCCTTTGAACTTGATGTTGAGAATGCTGCTATCATAAATGCAACAAACACAATAATAAATAATATCAGCCATGCTATAGGATTCCAATATCCAGCCTGAGTATAGGTAATAGACTCTGGCACAGGTATGTTGCTTCCCATAAACTTCTCTGCATAGCCCTCGCCCATCATGGTATTTATATATTTACCTACATTAAGTACTGCATTAGTAGCAGGTGAAATAAGATACCTGGTTACGTACTGTGGAAGCACTCCTGCAACAAGGCAAAGTCCTGCCATAATCCACATAGGTATTCTCATTGATAATGGCGCCTCCTGGGCTTCCTTGTATTCCTTAGGAAGTTCTCCAAAGAATACTGACTGGGCTACCTTTATAAAGGATGCCAGGGTCATGACACTAACTATAAGTGCAATTATAGTTACAAACAGGAATCCGATATTTTTAGTTTCCATTGCCTTCTGGAAGGTAGCATGGTATATAAGCCACTTAGATACGAAGCCATTAAAGGGCGGTATACCACTTATGGAGAAGGCTCCAATAAGGAATATGGCTGCAGTCTGTGGCATCTTTTTAGCAAGTCCTCCAAGCCTATCTAAATCGGTTGTTCCTACTGAGTAATAAACAGCACCTGCACAAAGGAACAAAAGCCCCTTAAACAGAGTGTGGTTCATGGCATGATATAAGCCTCCTGTTATTCCAAGAGCCGTTGAGAGTCCAATGGCAGTCATAACATAGCCTATCTGGGATATACTGTGGAATGCCAGAAGCCTCTTGAAATCATGCTGAGAAAGAGCCATTGTTACTCCTACAAACATGGTTATGGTTCCAATGAACACCAGCAAAAACTGCATGGATGGCAGCTTCATGCTATTGAATATTATATATGTAAGCCTTATAAGCCCATATACACCTGCCTTGTTCACCATGCCTGAGAAAAGCATAGATACTGAAGCAGGGGCAGCCATGTAAGCATCTGGTGCCGTGGGATGAAAGGGCACTATAAAGGACTTAACAGCAAAGCCAGCAAACATAAGTGCAAATGCAAATATAGCTGATGGTGTAAGGTTATTATGAAGCAGAGCCGAAATCTGTGCCATGTTCAGTGTATGTACCTGTGAGTACAGTATTATAATACCTGTAAGCACAAGAGAAGAACCTATACACCCAATTACAAGGTATTTGAAGGCAGCCTCTAATGCCCCCTCAACATAATTTCTGAACGCAGTTAGAGCAACTGCTGCAAATGTCATAATCTCTATCATTACGAACATGTTGAATATATCGCCTGTAAGTACCAGTCCAAGCACTGAGCCCGAAAGCATCAGATATAGCACATAGTACTTTTCAAGGGTGTCATCCTTGCTCATATACTTAAATGAGTACAAGCCTGATATGAGCACTGTCAGTGATACTAAAAGAGCAAAGAACAGGCTCAGCTGATCAACCTCCAAGCCTATACCTATAGCATAGCCTGAAACAGGCTTCCAGTTACCCATCCAGTAGGATATAATGTTTCCATCTATCATTACAGGCTTTATAAGGGACACTATAAATATAAAGGAGGAGAAGGTTGCTGCACATACGATTATTGCCCTTGCCACCTTGTTTTTACTTCCAAATAGCACCGTCAGAAAGGCTCCAAGGAAAAGTACTACTACAGCAAGTATTGGAAAATGCTGAATCATCCTCTTAACCTCCTTATCTCGTCCGCATTAAGCGTTTTGTATTTCTGTTTTATTTTAATAACAATGGCCAGTGCCATTGCTGTTACACAGGCGCCAATTACAATGGATGTAAGAGTAAGTGCCTGTGGTACCGGGTCTACAAAAAAGGATTCATTGGTAAGCTCGCTAATGCCAAATATAGGGGCTGTCCCACCAGGGTTGAAGCCAATGCTTATAATTAGCAGATTAATTCCATAGTCAACTATTCCCATACCTATAACTATCTTCATTATGTTTTTCTTGGTCACTATAGTATAGAGTCCAAGCACTATCAATATTATCGAAGCAATATAATTCACAATAATCAATACAGTCCACCTCGCTTACTGTTCATCTTCGTCATCGTCGTCAGATGCCAGTAAACCCAGCATCATAAGCAGAAGGAATCCTACTCCAGTTAAAACCTTGAAGCCAACGGAATAGTTCATGAACATTATGGTACCTGAGCTAATGAAGTCTCCTACATTTCCCCATTTATATAATATGTTCCTGCAGAAGTTAGCTCCGTAGAATATTCCCACAAAAGCAAAGAACGTGTAACATATTGCTCCAACTGCTTCATTCTTTCTTATAAATTCCTTATTAAATACCTTGTTAAGTGCTTCAGGTCCATAGGCAAGGTATATGAGAATAACAGCTGCACCTATGAGAACTCCTCCCTGGAAACCTCCTCCAGGACTTATGTGGCCATGTAGAATAACGTAAAATCCAAAAACCAGGGCTAGAGGAGTAAATACATCAGCACCGGATTTAGCTATTATTTCCTTAGTCTTAATGTTTTTCTTCATCTTTGCCAGCCCTTCCTTTCTTAGATTTTCTTAATATAGCCATTGAGCCAGAAATTGCTGTGAGCAGAATAAAGGATTCTCCCAGGGTATCATAGCCTCTAAAATCGAAAACTATGGCCGTTACAGCGTTGACAGCTCTTGTCTTAGACAATGTTTCCTTAACCATTATACTGGCAACCCCGTCTGCATTGTCAGTATTATAATCCTCTGGATTGTTGTAGAGCTCCACAAGGTCGGTTCCTTTTCCATCATAAGTTCTTGGAAGACCTGCCATATAGATTACTCCATATATTCCAACCACCAGTATTATTGATAAAGAAAAATAGGTGAAAAACTTCTTCATTTTTCCTTACCCTCCTTTACCTTTTTAAGCGCCACTATAAATATTGCCGGTGAAAGCACAGCACCTACGGATGCCTCAGCAATAGCAACATCAGGAGCATGCAGTAGTATGAATTCTAAGGCTGCAAAGCACCCTGTGACACCAAGTGCAATGATGGAGGACAGCAGATTTTCAAAATGTACTGCAAGCACTGCAGTTACAATCATGCCAATTATTACTAACGTATTTAAAATAAATATTCCGTTACTCATTAGGATTGTCCCTCCCATACTCGTCACAAACCATCTTCTTTTCAGGCCTTACACCATGCTTATACGCAGCCCTGCATATAGCATGTCCTCCTATTGGGTTTGTAAGTAATGTAAATACTCCTATGGCAAGAATCTTTACAGCCATAGTAGGGTTCTTTAAAACAAATATGGAATATATCAATCCACCAAGCACAATTCCAAGAAGTCCAAAGGTTGCAATGTTAGTGCTTGACTGCATCCTGCAGTAAGCATCAGGCATCCTGAGCATTCCTATAGTACCTGCCAGGGCGAAGAAGCATCCGCCAATGAGCAATATATCCACAATGATCCTTATTGCCATGCTTATAGCCTCCTCTCCAGGTATCTTGAAGTAAGCAGTGTATCAAGTATGCCTAGTAGTGCTGATACCATGGCAATGTCAAGATATATGCTTCTATTGGAATAAATAGTGAAAAGTATCAGTGCTCCAGATACAAGTATATCAATGGAATCTGCTGTAACAGCTCTATCCACTACGCTTGGACCCTTTAATAGCCTATAGCATAACACCAGTGCCATGGCTATGTATAATATGCCTACAATTATTAATTCAATCATTATTTAAACACCCTCCCTATCCATTTTTCAAGAGTGCCCTTTATTGCTTCTCCCGCTTCTTTTCCGTCCTGAACTGCTACATCTATCCAGTGAATATAGTAGTAGTTCTTTCCATCCTCCTCTACTATGTCCATAGTTATGGTACCGGGAGTAAGGGTTATGGAATTAGCAAGCATTGCAAGCCCGTATTCTGATTTCAAATCAACAGGAACCTTTACAATTCCTGGATTTATAGGCAGCTTTGGATTAAGTGCCCTTTTTGCTACATCAACATTAGCCTTCCAAAGCTCTTTTACGAATATAACCAGGCAATAGAATATAAGCGTAAAAAACCTTTTGGGATTAAAAAGATAAAATGCGTCTCCATGAATGAAAAACCTTGCCGAAAAAATGGCAGTCAATAAACTCACCACAGCTCCTGCTATAAGCTCCTGGGCTGTAAACGACCAGGTTAATACTATCCATAAGACATAGCATACAATAAAGGTTGATATTATGGATGGTAAATTTGCCTTTTTCAAACAGACACCCCCCTTAAATTATTTGTTTATTTTATTGGATATTCTTGAAACCAAATGCTCAATAAATTCCTCCACTCCAGTCTCATCCTTGGAGGAAACTCTGAAAACATTTATATAAGGATTTGCATCCCTCGCAGTGCTTTCTACCTTCTTATCATCGAAGTCAAAATACTTAATCATGTCGTATTTGTTCATGACCAGACACTCACTGGTTGAGAACATAAGCGGATATTTTTCCACCTTGTCGTCCCCTTCAGGAACACTGAGGATAGCTATTCTGAAATCCTCTCCTATGTTAAATTCAGCAGGACATACTAAATTTCCGATGTTTTCAATAAATAACACATCCATGTTATCTAAATCAAAATACTGAAGCATGTGTTGTATTGACATAGCTTCTATATGACAAGCTCCATCTGTATTAAGCTGTACGACTGGTATGCCTAGCTTGTCTATTTTTTCAGCATCAATCTTCCCTGCTATATCTCCTTCGATTACACCAACCTTATATCTAGGAGACAGGTTCCTTATCATTTCCATTATCAGGCTTGTTTTTCCCGCTCCAGGAGAGCCCATTACATTGATCATGCAGACCTTCTTTTCCTTGAGCATTTCCTTAATGTCGTTGCTGCAATCCTCATTCCATTCCATTATCTGTCTTACTACTTTTATTTCCATTATTCTACCTCCATGCTATCAACGTAAAACTCCCGTCCTGTGATCATCTTGATGTTAATGCTCCCACATTCAGGGCATTTTATTCTCGCCCTGTCTGTAATACACTCCTCACCACAGTCCAGGCATTTTATGGTGACAGGCACCCTGTCGATAATAAGCTGTGCTCCTTCAGCCGCAGTATTTCTGCTTGTAATATTGTAATACTCCTGTATTAGCTGGGGAACTACTCCTGAAAACTCTCCAACCTTAATCCTGATGCTAAGCACCTTGCTTGCCCCATGCTTTTTTGCCTCATCTATAGCTATTCTAAGTATGCTTTCTGTTATAGCAAGCTCATGCATAAATGTTACCTATCCAGGCAGGAGAAGCATGGATCAATACTGGCTATTATAAGCCCTGCATCCGCAACCGTGTTGTTTCTCAGCATTACAGGAACTGTTGGAGCTGTCTTAAAGGTTGGAACGTGTATGCTTAACCTATAGTTAGTCTGTCCTCCGTCAGTTGCCACCATATAAACCACCTGTCCTCTTGGTGCCTCATGTCTTGAAACCCATTCACCTGCAGGTACCCTTGGAAGCTTATTGCCCAGGTTTATAGGTCCCTCTGGCAGATTTTCAAGTGCTTGTCTGATAATTTTAATACTTTCAACACATTCCAGCACTCTTACAACGACCCTTGCAAACACATCCCCTGACTCAACAACAGGAACGTCGAATTCAAACTCATCATAGCAGGAGTACGGAGAATCCTTTCTTACATCAATCTTCATACCTGATGCTCTTGCATGAGGGCCTACAGTTCCTATTCTTACGGCCTCCTCATTTGTCAGTATACCTACTCCTTTAGTTCTAAGAGCCACTGTTTTATCCGACAGGAATATATCCTTAAGCTTAAGAACAGTCTTTTCTAGTTCTGAAAGCATGGATAAAATCTGCTTTCTTTTTTCATCATCTATGTCCCTTCTGGAGCCACCAACTATAACCATTCCATAGTTGACACGATTACCTGAAATTGCCTCCAGCATATCCATTACCTTTTCCCTGTCATTCCAGATATACATAAACAGGCTGTCGAAGCCTATAAGATGGCAGGCAATACCCATCCAAAGAAAATGAGAATGGAGCCTTTCAAGCTCTGCCATAATAACCCTTATGTACTGTCCCCTTTTAGGAACCTCCATCTCGGCTATTTGTTCAACTGCCATAGAATAAGTAAGCGGATGTGAATGTGAACATATTCCGCAAACCCTTTCCACCAAAGTTAGGGTCTGTATAAAGTTCTTCTCTGTAGCCAGCTTCTCTATACCTCTATGATTGTAACCTATAAATACTTCTGCGTCCTTTATGACCTCTCCTTCAGTTATAAGCCTGGCGTGTATAGGCTCCTCCAAGGCCGGATGGTAAGGTCCTATTGGAATTGTATAACTCATATTATTCCTCCTTTTGACCTGTTGTCTTCTGCCTCAGCTCTGATAGAGGGGTAACTACAATCTGTCCCTTTTCATCAAGCATTCCCTCAGGCATGAACATTCTTTGAGTAGTATCAAGTCCTTCAAACTCAACACCCATAAGCTCGTTTATTTCCTTTTCGGGCCAGGATGCCGCTTCACAGTATATAGTGGATATTGAAGGCAGAGAGCTTTCTCCTACTACATAGTAGGCTTCAATGCCTCTTTCAACCTCATAGGCATAAGAGATTACACTTTTGCCTTCCTTGTCTAAATAACCATGAATCATTACAAGGCTTCTACCCTGGGCTTTCATTTTTTCTGCGGTAGGCACTATCTCTTCCCTAGGTATATCTATCCTTTTGTATTCCTGCATTTTTTCACCTCACCTGTTTTTTATATATATATCAAGCACTTTATGCTTAATATCAAACACAACATTTTCTAGCATATTCTTGGAAGCTGAGCCCCTGTCAGCTTTGTAAGCACATGTGTGCCTCCCATCTCAGTCCTCATTATTACTCTTCCTGCATACGAATCTGTCACCCTGCCTATTATAGCAGCATCCTTGCCCTCCGGAAGACTGTGCATTGCCTGTAATATTTCATCAGCTCTTTCAGGGGCGGCTACAGCCAGCAGCTTTCCCTCATTGGCACAGTATAAAGGATCCAGTCCCAGCACCTGACATACATTGTTTACCAAATTGCTTATAGGGATATCCTTTTCATTAAGCTCTATGGAAAGTTCTCCCCCTTCCACAAACTCGTTAAGGGTAGTTGCCACTCCTCCTCTGGTAGGATCTCTCAGGACTCTTATGTCATCGTTAAATTGCCTTAGCTTTTCTGCAAGTCTATGAAGAGGTGCGCAGTCTGAAATTACATTGCTTTCCAAAAATGAACTGTTTCTTGAAAGCATAACTGCGGTGCCATGATCTCCTACGCTGCCACTTACAATAACTACATCACCTTTTTTTATATTCAGAGGAGACAGTCCCCTATGAGCTAAAAACCCAATACCGGAGGTGTTTATGTATATACCGTCTCCCTTGCCTCTTTCCACAACCTTTGTATCACCTGTAACTATCTTTACATTGCAGAACTGGCAGGTTTTTCTGATGGATTCAATAATCCTCTGCAGATCACTTACCGGAAACCCCTCTTCAATAATAAATCCCAAGCTTAGGTAACGGGGTATCCCTCCACACATACATAGGTCATTAACTGTACCACAAATAGAAAGCTTTCCTATATCTCCTCCTGGAAAGAAATAAGGATTCACTACAAAGCTATCAGTTGAAAAAACGATTTGCTCACTTCCTTGAAGAATTGCCCCATCACCTAGCTTTGACAGCTCCTCGCTGTCAAATGCCGGGAGAAGCATATCTTCTATAAGCTTAGAGGTTTTCTTTCCTCCACTTCCATAGTCAAGTGTTATTACCTCTTCCATAATTCCACCTCAAATCTGCTGGTATTTATAATACGCCGCACAGGCGCCTTCGCTGGATACCATACATGGTCCTACAGCATTCTCTGGAACACAGACTCTTCCAAATAAAGGACAGTCTGCAGGCTCTGATTTCCCTTTTATTACATCACCACATCTGCAGGCTCCTTCCCCCTGGTTGTTATCCATATTTATGTTAAATCTACGTACCGCATCAAACATGGCATATTCCTCTCTTATGGCAAGACCACTTTTCTTTATAGGTCCAAGACCTCTCCAAATTGAATCGCATGGTACAAAGTATTTATCTATTGTCTCTTGTGCTAACTGGTTACCTTCCTTTGAAACTGCACGTATATATTCATTCTCCAGACTGGGAGTCTTTTGGCTTATCTGAAGCAGCAGCCTATATATAGAAACAATTATATCTCCTGGCTCGAAGCCACATATTACAGAAGGCATTTTATACTCCTCAGTAAGAAAAGTAAAGCCCTTCTCTCCGATTATGGTAGCCACGTGGCCAGGGCACAAAAATCCATCAATATTAAAATCTTCCATCGCCACAAGTGCTCTTAAGGATGGTTCCACCAGCTTAAGCATTGGCAATATAAAAAAATTATGTATTCTTCTCTCAAACGCTATTTCTATAGCCGCCCCTGTACCAGGTGCAGTCGTTTCAAAACCCACACCCAAAAACACCACCTGTTTATCAGGCATACGCTCTGCAAGCTCTACTGCATCTACTGCTGAATATACTATTTCCACCCTGGCTCCTTGTGCTTTTCTTCTCTGCAGGCTGTCCCCCTGTCTGGTGCCTGGTACCCGCATCATATCCCCATAGGTTGCAATGACTATATCATCATATTCAGATAGACTGAGAATTTCATTTATAACTCCTGTGGGAGTTACACAAACAGGGCAGCCAGGTCCTGATATAAGCTTTACATTAGCCGGAAGCAGCTGTTTTATGCCTGCCTTAGCAATAGACATAGTATGTGTTCCACACACCTCCATTATCCTTACATTTCCAAGCTTCAGCCTGCTTATGGCCTCTGGTATTCTTTCAGCATTCAAAGGTCTTTTAAAATAATCAGAGCGCATCGGTAACCTCCTGCACAAGCTTAAGGTTTTCAAGAGCCTGTGTTTCATCAAGCTTTTCTATGGCAAAGCCCGCATGCACTATAACATACTCTCCAGGAACAGGGTCCTTAATGAAATCCACCCTTATTTTTCTTCTGACCCCCTCTATTTCTGCCTCTGCTTCCTTACCATTTATTTTTACAATTCTAAGCGGAACTGCTAAACACATATTATTCCCCTCCCCTTCCTGCTATTACTGTCTGTCCAAGGGATATACCTTCATCATTGGTAGCTACCCTCGAATGGGTGAACACCTTAAATCCATTATCCTTCAACTCATTTTTCACCCTGCCCAGCAGGTACATGTTCTGAAACACCCCTCCTGAAAGCACCACATTATTCAGCTTTGTTTTTTCTCTTATTCGTATACTCATATCTACTGCCATGCTTGACAGAGTGTTCATAAATTTAGATGCTATTATGCCTCCAGGAACACCTTCCGCCTTATCTGCTATAGCTTCTCTCACCAGGGTTCTGTAGTCAAAAACAAGTATTCCTTCACTGATGTATATATCGTAATCGTATCTCTCCTCAAAAGGTAATGAGGCTGCTTCAAGAAGAATTGCCCCCTGTCCTTCGTACGATACTATTTCCTTTATGCCTATTATTGCACAAATTCCATCAAAAAGCCTTCCAATGCTCGAGGTTTTGGGGCAGTTAATTCCAAGACCTATCATGTCTCTGATTAAATTTGCCTTTTTCTTATCATAATCAAAGGCTTCCAGGCATCCTGCATCATACATTATGGAGCATGCAACTCTGTATATCTCCTTTATAGCCGCATCTCCTCCTGGGAGCAGCATTGTGCGTATTGTGCCAACTCTTTCAAAGCCACTATAATCTCCTGTCAGGAACTCTCCTCCCCAGATAGTACCATCAGTTCCGTAACCTGTCCCATCCCATATGATTCCTATACATTCTTCATCCAGTCTGTTGTCAGCCATGCATGAGGCCATATGTGCAAAATGGTGCTGTATATGTGTTAATGGTATTCCATCCCTTTCAGCCCTTTCCTCTGCATAGGAGGTTGAAAGATAATCCGGGTGAAGGTCACACGCTATATGCTTAATGTGTATATCAAATAGTTTCACAAAGTGTTCAATCTGCTGCTCATAGTTTTCAAGGGTTTCCATATTCTTAAGATCACCAATATGCTGGCTTAAGAACACATAGCTTCCCTTTGCAAGAGAAAAGGAGGCTTTCTGCTCTCCACCACAAGCAAGCACTCCATCAACTGGTGCCTTAAGCTTAATAGGAAATGGAACGTATCCTCTTGAGCGCCTTAATGGATACTCCCTTTCATCAAAAATCCTCATAAGTGAATCATCACATCTAATATGTATATCACGGTTATTTAAAAGATATCCGTCTGCAATACCCTTCAGCTTCTCCACAGCCTCATTATTTTCATGTATTATAGGCAGGTCTGATAGGTTAGCGCTGGTCATAATCATATAATCTATATCCTCATCCATCAAAAGATAATGAACAGGCGTATATGGAAGCATTATGCCAATGTATTGGTTTTCACTTATATACTCCATGCTGTCATTTCTTTTCCTAAGCAGCACTATTGGCCTGCGGTAGCTGGTTAAAAGTTCCTTTTCTTTACCTGATATAAAGCAGAGCCTTTCTGCACATTCTTCATTCCTGCACATTATTGCAAAAGGCTTCTCATCTCTTTGCTTTCTTTTCCTGAGTTTTATTGCAATATCAGGATTTTCACAGCTGCAGGCAAGGTGCATTCCTCCAAGTCCCTTTACAGCAATTATTTTCCCTTCCCTGATATATTCTCTTGCCAGTTCAATTGGGTCTCCATCTTGTTTGTCCCCCTTAAAATCAAGAAAAAACAGCTCAGGTCCACATTCAAAGCAACAGTCTGGCTGGGCATGATATCTTCTGTCTTCAATATCTGTATACTCATCTCTACAGCTAGAACACATTGGAAAGCTGTTCATGGTGGTTTTACTTCTGTCGTAGGGAATATCCTTTATTATTGTAAATCTTGGTCCACAGTTAGTACAATTTATAAACGGAAACCTGTACCTTCTGTTAGATGGGTCCTTAAGCTCCCTAAGGCAGTCGTCACATATAGCCACATCGGGAGATATAAGAGCTGTTTTTTCCTGTTGTCCTGTACTTTTTATTATCCTGAAATCCTTATAGCCAACAGCTCCATCCAGCTTTTTAACCTTTACGTATTCTATTATGGCTAGCATAGGTTTCCTTTTAGTTATGTCAGCCTCAAAGCTGGATATTTTTTTGTCATCCCCCTCCAGCTCCATTTCTACGCCAAAAGAGGTGTTTTTTATCCATCCTTTGATTCCATATTCATTTACAAGCTTATGTATAAATGGCCTGAAGCCTACACCTTGAACTATACCTCCGACTTCAACACAGACTCTTGTCATAACTCTCACCTACAGCGCCTTAAATATCAAATAAAGTGTTATTGTTTTAACATGCCAATATAACAGAAGAGCCTTGCAATTTCATATTGTTTCGGGCCTGTTATAATATTCTAATTAATACTGTTATAATTATATTATATATCTATCATAAATTCAATTTTTTGAGTAAGGAATTTATCAAACAGGTATAACAATTACTTAACATCTCTTGTTAATATATTTTTTGTTATATGTTATTTTTTATTTCGTGTATTCAAAAAAATATGGTATAATCAAAAATGTATCATATGTAATGAAATAAAATCGAAAGAGGGATAGAGATATGGGCTTAAAGGAAAAGATTACTAAAAGCTATGCAAATGCCTATCTTACAAAATATGGTGACAGGCTTACACAGCTTCAGGGTAACATATTAAGCGTTAAAATAACGTCCAAAACCATTCTATGGATATTTAATAAGCTGAACGTAGACATAGTAATAAAGCCAATGGGAAGTAAAGCAATTATAAAATGTAAATATAAGAAGAATAGATGGTTTAAGAAGCCTGTTTTCATACAGCTTTCCCAGGGAAATCTAGTTATTGTACAGGGTCTCAAGCCTAAGAAGAACAAAAAGAAGGAAAACACCTCTGAGGCAGTTGAGATTCTCAACATAAGGAATCTAACCACGAAAAAGGACCTTGTGCCTACAGACCAGAAGGTACAGAAGGTACAGCAGAGACAGTTTATAAAGTAAAAAAAACTGGAATCCAAAAGGATTCCAGTTTTTTATGTATAGATATTCTTTTGTTTTAGGACAGTCCCTCACCTTTTTCCCCTGTACCAGAACAAGCTCGATACCAACGATATTGTCCCTGAAAATATCAGCACTATTACCCACTGAAACAGATTAAGCCCCTTTGTACTGAATATGTTCTGAAGCCAGGGAAGGTATACTGTAAGCAAAAGCAGTATTGTTGAAGATAATGCGGCATATACAAGGTACATGTTAGAAAAAAAGCCTACCTGAAATACCGAATGCCTTTCAGATTTACATTCAAATACATGGAATAGCTGTGACAAAACCAATGTACACAGGCATATCGTCTTTGCGAGAGTTTCATCCCCTCCAAATAATAAGAGGGAAAGGGTAAATGCTATGACTGTACACAAGCCTATCATAATTCCCCTTACGACTATCTTACCCCAGAGCCCATCCGAAAATATGCTTTCTTTTTTTCCTCTTGGTCTCCTCAGCATAACATCCTTTTCCCCAGGTTCCATACAAAGTGCCATAGCAGGCAGACCGTCTGTAGCCAGATTCACAAGCAGTATCTGTATAGGCAGAAGTGGCAGTGGCAAATCAAGAAGTGATGCAATCAGCATTGTAAGAACCTCTCCAATGTTACAGGATAAGAGATACCTAATGAACTTCCTTATGTTATCATATATAACCCTTCCTTCCTCTACAGCAGCCACTATAGTAGAAAAGTTGTCATCCATTAGTATCATAGATGAGGCCTCCTTGGTAACATCTGTGCCTGTTATGCCCATAGCAATACCTATATCAGCCTCCTTGATCGCAGGTGCATCGTTTACACCGTCTCCTGTCATTGCAACTACCTTGCCCTGCTTTTTAAGACACTTTACTATCCTGTATTTATGTGAAGGATTAACCCTGGCAAAAACCCTGGCTCTGGATATTACCTTTTCCAGTGCTGAATCACTCATATTCTCAAGCTCATCACCTGTAAGTACCAGGGAATCCTTATCTGTCATCCTAAGCTGCTGGGCTATAGCCATTGCTGTAAGCTTGTGATCTCCTGTAATCATAACAGGAGTAATGCCTGCAGTCCTGCATTCGATTATAGAATCCTTTACCTCCTCTCTTGGAGGATCTATCATCCCTGCCATGCCCAGGAATGTAAGATGGCTCTCGTCGGCTTCACTTGAGGATACTTCAAGCTTCTTATATGCCCCTGCCAGGACCCTTAGCGCCTCCTCTGCCATAGAATTGTTGGCCTTTGTGATTTTTTCTGCCAGGCTCTTTTTCATCTCAACCTTAAAGCCATTCTCAAGGGCATCTGTACATCTCTTAATAATAATCTCAGGTGCACCCTTGACAAACAAATATCTTTCATTTTTATATGTACAAAGTACCGACATCATTTTCCTTTCAGAATCAAATGGATACTCTTTAATTATGTTATATTTGACATTAATCTCGTCCTTATTTATTCCTTCCTTTGCAGCAAGCACCATTAGTGCTATTTCTGTCGGGTCTCCTGATGCTTCTGCAGCTTTACCCCTGCTAGATATATTCCTTTGGATTGAAGAATTGTTACAAATAACAAAGCATTCCAAAAGCTGCATAAGCCCCTTATCCTCCCTTAGGGACACGTGAGCTTTGTCATATTCTATTCTTCCATCCGTTCCATAGCCATCTCCCGTAACCGTATAGCTGCGTCCTAAGGTGAACACCTTTTTAACTGTCATCTTGTTTTGTGTAAGAGTGCCTGTCTTATCAGAGCATATTATGTTAGTGCACCCAAGGGTTTCAACAGCAGGAAGCTTTCTGACAAGAGCCTTTCTCTTCATCATTCTCTGTACTCCTATAGATAAAGAAACGGTAACTATAGCAGGGAGTCCCTCAGGAATTGCTGCCACCGCCAGGCTTACCCCCACCAGGAACATCTGTGTAAACTCATGTCCCCTTAATACTCCTACAAATGTTACAACAGCACATATAACCAGACACCCATATACAATTATCTTTCCAAGCCCATCAAGCTTCTTTTGCAGTGGTGTCATCTCGTTATCGATACCTTCCAACATATTAGCTATTTTACCCATCTCAGTGTTCATCCCCACTGCAATGACTTTAGCTCTTCCCTTTCCTGCTGTTATATTACAACCCATAAATATAAGGGATGTATGCTTGTCTTGTCCATTTCCTTTGAATATTACCTTCTCCACAGGTACAGACTCACCAGTCAATATGGATTCATCACTATGCAGCCCATCACCGAAAATCACCATACAATCTGCAGGTATCCTGTCACCAGCTCCTATATCGATAACATCCCCTGTTACCAATTCTCGAGCCTTTATCACACTAAGCTTTCCGTCTCTTATTACCCTTGCAGTAGGTGATGCCAGATCCTTTAATGCCTCAAGGGATTTTTCGGTCCTATACTCCTGTATAAAACCCATTACTCCGTTCATTATTACTATTATGAATATTGTAATAGCATCAGCCTTTTCACCCATAAGTTCTGAAATAATTGTAGCTGCAATAAGCACCCATATAATAAAATCATTAAATTGGGATAAGAATATTATTATAGGTGATTTCTTCTTCTTACCCTTTAATTCGTTATATCCAAACTTCTGGAGCCTTGCAGAAGCCTCTAGACTGGATAAGCCCAATTGACTCTCTCCTTTACTGCGGTACACCTTTTTACCCCCTTTTATTAATCTATAGATATTTATATTATTTTTTTGCCCTATATATTAACAAAAACTATTTTTATTATTTACTTTTAACGTTTTTTACCTATAATTATTAGATATAGGAACCAAGCCAATAAATGAGCATAAAAGACTTTTAAATAAAAGTATTATTCGAGGAGGACGCTAAATGAACGATAAATTATACATAACAGGCCACCGTAATCCGGATTCGGATTCCATATGTGCTGCAATTGCATATGCCGACTTAAAGAAAAAACTGGGTGCTACAGCAATCCCTGCAAGACTTGGAGATATAAACAGGGAAACAGAATTCATACTTAACTACTTCCATATTCCAGTTCCCGATTATCTGGAAACTGTAAAAACACAGGTTTCTGATTTGAATCTGGACCCTGTTATACCCATCTCACCAAATGTTTCCATTAAAACAGCCTGGATGGTTATGAAAAAAAATAACCTTAAAACCCTTCCTGTAATTGACGATGGGGAAAGACTTATAGGTATTGTAACTATATCAGACATAACCTCAAAATATATGGATACCTTGGAGACCAGCATCATCTCATCCTCCAATACTCCCCTTAGTAACATTGTAGAAACTCTTAATGCCAGGATTGTATACGGGAGTCAGGAAATATTCATAGCTAATGGCAATGTAGTAGCAGGAGCCATGGCACCCGATAATCTTGAGCAGTTCCTTGAGGGCAGGGATATTGTAATAGTAGGAAACAGAGAGGATGTCCAGCTTAAGGTAATTGAACTAGGAGCAAGCTGTATTATTGTGACAGGTGGCTTTCGAGCTTCTGACCTGGTAATTAAGGAAGCGGAAAAGCATGGCTGCATCATAATATCCACTCCCTATGACACCTATACCTCCTCAAGGCTTCTTAACCAAAGCCTTCCAATAAAGCATATTATGACTACTGAAAACTTGATATGCTTCCAAATAGATGACTTTGTAGATGAAATAAAGGATAAAATGCTTCAAACAAGGTATAGAAGCTACCCTGTTGTGGATGACCACTACAGGATAGTAGGCTTCGTAGCTAGATATCACTTAATATCTCAAAAGAAAAAGAGGATTATATTGGTAGACCATAATGAACGTAATCAATCAGTAAACGGAATAGATGAGGCAGAAATACTTGAGATAATAGACCATCACAGGGTTGCTGATGTTACCACAGGAAGGCCTATTTATTTCAGAAATGAGACTGTAGGAAGCACCTCTACTATCATTGCTAATATATTCTTTGAAAACGGAATTCATACCTCCAAGAGCATTGCAGGCATATTGTGTGCAGCCATAATATCAGATACACTTAAATTTAAATCCCCAACCTGCACCTATGTGGATAAAATGACAGCAGAAAAGCTCGCCACAATTGCTGATATTGACATAGATGAGTTTGCTACAAAAATGTTTACAGCAGGCACATCTCTAAAAGGCAAAACTCCTGAAGAGATATTCTATCAGGATTTTAAGGAGTTTAAAATAGGCAAGTTCAGGATTGGTATAAGCCAGGTTAACACTATGGATTCAGAAAATATGGATGAAATAAAGCAGGAACTGCTTAACTACATGAACCATCAATGCAGCCATAAAAACTTTGACTTAATGATAATCCTCTTAACCGACATAATAAAACAGGGCTCAGAGGTACTCTTTACTGGAGAAAGTAAGGAGCTTATAACAAAAGCCTTTAATGTAACCTCAAAGGCCAGCAGTGTATACCTGCCCGGGGTCATTTCAAGGAAAAAGCAGGTAGTACCTCCACTGTCAATTGCGGCAGAGCAATAAAAGCTAGCACAGTGAAAAGCGAAGAGAGAAAAGTGAAAAGAAATGGAGGAAACCTCGTGCTTAAAAATAGACACGAGGTTTCTTTATTTAAAACATTTCACCTTATATCATGATTAAAAACAAATTTTCTACAGTTTACCGTTTGTGCGGAACTCCACACTTTCCAAAGTTATTATAAAACTTTGGACCTGCTCAAAATCTTACCCATACAGTATCAAATAGAAACTCCGTGTTCAGCTTTTAAACACGGAGTTTCTACATTAATTATTCACTATTCACAATCACTTTTACTTGTAAAGGCAGCAATTATTCCTCAACTATAGTTTCAGTCTCAGCAGTTTCTTCCACCTTAACCTCTTCCTCTACTTGGGCTTCGGCTACTTCTGCCTTAGGCTCCAAATCCTTTAATGAAAGGCTTACCCTCTTTGTCTCGTTTTCTATCTTTATT
>JAEZLD010000194.1 GCA_023415335.1 Bacillota bacterium
TAATGGAAGAGTTTAAGGATACCAATGGTTTAATTATCGATTTGCGCCAATATCCATTAGACAGACTAAATGGTATGGGATACCGCCTGCTTCCTTATTTTACTCAGAAAATCACTCCATTTGTTACATCTAGCAAAGCATCAGAAGCAGTACCTGGTACTTTTATAAAATATAATGACATGGCAAGTCTATTGACATATTATGAAAAATACCGGGATTATCAATATGATAAGAAGGTTGTTGTGCTGATGGACGAGCATTCAGCGAGCCTATCGGAATATACCATTATGTGCCTTCGTACTGGTGACAATGTAATAGTAATGGGGGAAGAATCAATTGGAACAGATGGAGATGTCACTTATTTACCTCTTCCAGGAAATGTATCTATGAGCTTTACTGGTCTTGGTTTCTACACCCCAGAGGGCGGTCAAACACAGCGTATTGGTTTATCCCCCGATATTCGTGTAGAGCCAACCATTCAGGGAATCAAGGATGGCAGAGATGAGCTGAAGGAAGCAGCTATAAAATATTTAAAGGAAAACAAATAGAATTTAATAAGGCAAATTCGACCTGCATTTATTAATCTTATACCATATAAAAAGCCTGCAATAAGCAGGCTTTTATACATTCTCTATTTACTTAAGGAATAAACATACTATGAAAATATTACACGCTATTATATATCTTATAGCAAAGTTTTAGCTCTACCCTGGGCTGGCACAAAGTCCATCCCCTATAATTATTTCTCTACTGCAAGGGCTGCAGGAACTGCTCTCTTCTCAGCTGAACCTCAGCAGAATACTCTACAGTATTGCCAATGTGGAGGTCCCTTATATAGCCATGAAGGTTGGCTAGCTCAATTCTCTTGTTTCTAGCAAGTACAAGCAGTCCTATATTGGAGCAGTGGTCTGATACTCTTTCAAGATAGGTAAGCGTCTCTACAAACACCAGCCCTGTGCTTATAGAGCAGGTTCCTGACTTTAAGCGGTCAATATGCTTTTCCTTAAGCACCGCTACCATATCATCTATAACCTCTTCAAGAGGCTCAATGCGCTTTGCCAGTTCTTCATTGTTATTCTTAAATGCTAAAACTGCCATGCTTGCTATTTCATCTACTGCAGCAAACATATGCTTCATTTCTCCTCTGGCGGTTTCCGAGAAGGAAGTACCCTCTTTATATAGTCTCTCTGCAAGCTCTTGTATGTTGGTGGCATAATCTCCTATACGTTCAAAATCCGTATTGGCCTGCATGAGTATGTTGATGGTACGGTTATCCTCTTCTGAATCCACATTTCTTGCCAAGCCTACAAGGAAGTTGTCCAGTCTATCTGCGAAAGCATCCAGCCTGTCCTCTGTTGCAAGGATGGATTCCTTTACTGTATCATCGTAATTGTCAAAAAGTGAGTCTCCACGCCTGACGTTCTCAACAGCCCTCTGACCCATTGAGCTTAGCACATTAACTGCCTCTCCCAGGGCCATAGCTGGTGCCAAATAGAGCTTTTCATCCAGTCCATTTAGCTCAGTATGTTCATCTATCTCATTTTCATCTGGTTTAACAATTGCCATGGACGCCTTAACCAAAAGGGCTGCAAAAGGAATAAGTAGAACTGCTGTTATAAGGTTAAATAAAGTCTGGAAATTGGCAATATGTCCACTGTTTACTATACTTGTCCACAAGTCTCCAAAGGCTCCAAAGGATTTCATCAGAGTCATTCCTATCATAAATATGACGGTACCTATACAGTTAAAAAGTATATGGACTATTCCCACCCTTTTTGCATCCTTCGAGGACCCTATTGAGCATACTATTGCAGTAGTTACACAGGTACCAATGTTTATACCCATTATAATAGGGTATACCAGATTGAATGTCATGACCCCGGTACTTGATAAGGCCTGCAGCATTCCAACCATTGCTGACGAGCTTTGAACAATAATAGTAAACACCAATCCAACCAGTATTCCAAGAAGGGGGTTGTTTGAGAATCTACCTATTATATCTAAGAATACGCCTGATTGGGACAGAGGCTCTACCGCGGCAGTCATACTAAGCAGGCCTGAAAAAAGCACTCCAAAGCCCATACATATCTGTCCTACACCCTTAGAATTCTTCTTGATAAACATTATAAGAATTATTCCTATAATCATGGCTAAAGGTGCAAGGGTTGCAGGCTTAAAGAACTCGATTAATATGCTGCCCCCAGAATCCACGTCCATGAGACGGATAATCTGCGCAGTAACTGTTGTTCCGATATTGGCTCCTATTACAATGCTGGATGCCTGTTTAAGATTAAGCACTCCTGCACTCATGAGTCCAACTGTAAGCACTATGGTAGCGGTAGAGCTTTGTATAACAGCTGTAACCAGCATGCCTGTGATTACTCCCATGATTACATTGTGGGTTATCTTCTCCAGTATCCTCTTCAGGGCTGGACCTGAGCTATCCTTAAGTCCATCTCCCATAACCTCCATGCCGTATAAGAACATGGCTAATCCCCCTAGCAGGGTTATAACATTAAAAACACTCATGTAATTTCACACTCTCATTTCTTTATAGTAATTTAACCAGGGCAAATATGGCTTTGTGCCCTCATGTCCTGGGTCAGTACAGAAACCGAAGCTCTATGTATACCTTATCCCCCTATCATCTTCAGCAATTTATATCATATTTGCACCAACCTTACTCTTTTTCGACTTTATAATGATAACATATAAAGATACAATTAAGAACTTCAATGTAATAAAATTGCATATAATATTATAAATTACTATAGGAGCCTATTTATTAAATACAACCCCTTAGTAATATTGAATTACTAACCATTTTACTTTTTTAACTGGATTCACACTCAAAAACCATTGCCACGGACATTTAAAAGTGTTATTATAATTTCGTTAAACTGCAGAACATAAGTATGCTATCTATGTAGCCTGGATGCGAAATGCACCGGGACTGCAGGATCAGGCAGCATACATAGTGTATCTGCTTAAAATTAAATAAAGAAAGGAAGAGACCGTCATGGAAAGAACCCGTCGAATGAGTACCACGTATCTGGCGGAATTATCGCTTTTAGTTGCGATAATCATCCTAATGGCTTTTACCCCGTTAGGCTACTTTAAAACCCTTGGTCTGGACATAACACTTCTTGTTATTCCTGTTGCCATAGGCGCAATTACCTTAGGACCTAAGGCAGGAGCAATACTAGGCGCCACCTTTGGCATTACCAGCTTTGTCCGTGCTGCATATGGGATGAGTGCATTTTTGAAAATACTTTTTGACATCAATCCCTTTGGAGTGTTTGTAACCTGTGTCATATCCCGCGCTCTTGTGGGATGGTTTACAGGCCTCATATTCGCAGGACTAAAGAAAACCCGCTTGAACAGTTCTTCAGTTTTCGTTTCAAGCCTTTGCTGTCCTTTGATGAATACCACCTTATTTATGAGCAGCCTTGTGCTTTTCTTCTACAACACAGAAAAGATTCAAAGCCTTGTAGCTAAGTTTGGCTCAGTAAACCCATTTGCCTTTATAATTGCATTTGTGGGAACTAATGGTTTAATAGAGGTTCTCGTATGCTCAATTGTAGGAGGCATAATCGCCCAAAGACTTAATAGTGCATTGAAAAGAAGATCATAACTTAATACAAAAAGCTGGCCCTATGAGTCATAAACCTCATAGGGCTATAATTTTACCTGAATATAACAAGGTAGGAACAATACTATACTTTTTAATTCATTTGAAAGTCCTGCCCTATTATATAAGCAGGACTTTCCACCTTTTCTCTTATCTATTATATCCTATCTTTTATCTGATGCTCTGCATCCTTAGTCTTCCAGCGCATCTTTTAGGGTCTATCCTCCACTGACATACCTTACAGTCAAGGCACCTACCTGTTTCCTTACCCTCTAAGGCCTTCCTGCTCCATTCATAGTCCACAAGTATACTTCTTCCAATATCAACCATATCCACATCCGTAAGCTCTAAAGCATCTATAGCATCCTCCGGTACCCTTAAGCCATTTACAGCGAATACAGGTACATTACACAGTTTTTTAAACTCCCCTGCTGCAAATATTATATCCTTAAGAGGGAATGTTTCTGGCTTAAAGGGCTCATCCTCTCCTGAAAAACCATAGGATATATCAAGAAAGTCTATACCTGCACTCTCTAAAGCTCTTGCGTGCTTAATCCCATCCTCTAGTGTAGGCTCAAATGCTCCTAGCCTTATGCCTATTATAAATTCCCCAGGTACAAGCTTCCTGATTCCATCCATTATCTCAAGAGTGAATCTTTCAGGCTCCCTACCGTATATGTCGTCTCTTTTGTTTATCCTGAAGTTAAAGAACTGGCTTATAAGGTAGCTGTGGCAGCCATGAAGCTCCACCCCGTCATAGCCTGCCTCATATGCCCTGCGCCCTGCATCAATAAAGGCATTTTGGATTTCCTTTATATCCTCCAGAGTCATCTTTCTGCCTGCCTTCTCTTTTTCTCCTCTTCTAAGGGTATATGAGTCTGGGCACAGTGCCTCTGGATTTATCCCTACTATACCCGCATGATGTATCTGCACAACTATGGGGCATCCTTCCTTATGTACTGCCTCCGTTATACGCTTAAGCCCCTCTATATGATCATCCTCCCATATACCCAGCTGGGTATTATGGAGCCTGCCCTCCTTTGTTATACAGGTAGCCTCCTGTATAATAAAGCCAGCACCACCCCTGGCAATACCCCTATAGTGCTCCACATTTTTATCAGTAACATATCCACTGTCATCACTCCAGTTAAAGCACACCATAGGCGGTACGCATATTCTGTTACGGATTTTAGTATTCCTTATGTAAAACTCATCCTCAAGCCTTTTTCCCATAATAAACCCCTCCAAGTATCCTTAATATAACTATTATACCATACCTAATAGCACAAGTAGATATAACGGACAGCCAATACATCAAAACATCATATCCTACGATAACACTGTAGGGGCGGAAAACATCCATTTAGAATGTTTTCCTGAGCCCACCCAAGAACTGTACCAAGGCCGCTCCCCACATTTTAATCCTAGAAAAGCCCGCCTATTGCCAGACG
>JAEZLD010000039.1 GCA_023415335.1 Bacillota bacterium
AAAATTAGTATAGGTAGCCTCAAGAAGCACATAGTCATAGTGGTTATCCTTTATGAGCTTTCTAAAACCCTTTCTGCATTTTTTGTAGGTTGTCCTTATTCGCTCAAAGCATCCATTATCAAGTACATGCACAGGAATCCCCGGACACACATCAAAAAACCTTTCTCCACCTGAGCCATGCAGCACAATAAGGTGTATTTCATATTCATCCTTTATAGCATCTATTAGCTGAAGGGCCATTCGCTCAGCTCCTCCGGCTGTGCTAAGGTCCTTGCAGACTACAGCAATTTTCTTCATCACGTACTCCCTTGATTATCTTAAATTAATTCTACACTTCAGCTTTACAAGCAGGTCCTTTATAAGCTCCCTGCCGTAATCAAAGTCAGGCATTCTCCACACAGCCACAAGGTTAATCAGATTAGGAAGTAGTATGCATATCAATATTTTTGCTGCAAAGCCTATCAATCCGTCTCCTATAAAGCTCGTGCAGAAAACTGCAAGCCATACCTCACCAGCTGCCAAAATTGAGAGCCCTACCTGTTGAAACCAGTATTTCTTCATCAGCTGTCTTCCAATAATGTTGGAAAAAACCACCTTACATCTCCCTATCCATTGCAGCATATGGGCAATAACAGTTGCTGCCAGAAGTCCGGATACTCCCCATACCCTTACAAACAATATGGAAAGGACCACATTAATTGCTGCACTGCTTATCATATATTTCTGGTCCTCTTCAAACTTACCTATTGCTGACCTGAAATAAGAAAGCATACGGTGGTTCCAGCCAATGTATTGGTTTATTGAAAACCATATTACATACGAAAAAGGCAGAAGATATTTTTCCCCTACCCATAGGCTTATAAAGGGCTGCAATAAAACAATATAGCATACCCCAACAAAGGCTGCGATAACAAATGAAAGCAGGTTCAAGCTGTTAAACACCTTTTCCCTGTTATTCTGTTTTTCATCGTAAATCAAGCTTCCTATACCCGGCTGGAAGCCGCTTAGCAGCTTGTTAAAAAATCCGGAGGCTCCTCCCTCAACAGTGGCATAGTTTGTCAGCATGACCACAGAGGATACACCCAATATACGCATAGCTATTATGTTGTCTATTCCACCATATATAACAATTGAAAGCTTCTGTATAGCATATGCCTTTATATCATGCAGGACGTTCTGCTCACGCATATCTGCCAGGGTAATCCTTGTATGCCTTGCATACGGATACAACCTGTTACACATTGTACTGATGATGATATTAGCAATAACGTTAGCCACCATAATCGAGCTTAGATATACAATATACAAATCCGTAAAGTAAGCCGTTACTATCCTTACAATGTATGCAGCTATCTGGGTGGAGGTTTCTACCCTTATACACAGATACTCCTTTTGACATGCCACAAACAGCAGCCTGCGGAATGACAGGAAGTATATCATTACTGCATTTGCAAGCTCAATTGCGTACACCACATAAACATAGGTCCAGTTGGTATCGGGCTCTACAATAATCATAGGCAGGAAGAAAAAGCACACTATTCCTGCAACTAGTACCATAGCACCTATTACCCTATACAACCATTTATATATCATCATAAGCTTGGCTATCTGATTCTCGTCCTTCTTCTCAACCTCCTTATAGAGTCCATAGGAAATAACAGTTCCTACTCCCAGCTCTGCTAAGGATATAAGTGAAAAGATGTTGGATATAACTCCCGAATAGCCTAGTATACTGTCATCAAAGTTGCTCAAAAAGGCTTTTCGTGCCAGCAGTCCCAGTACAAATATAATAATATATGATGCAGAAGCCCATACGCCATTTTTGATTGTACTTTTAGTTCTCATTTTTACCTCTCACTGTTTATATAATCAGCTTATAACACTTATAGCTTATTATAAATAATGTCCTATTTCAAAATATTAAAACCTGGTTGTTTCACTATTTCTGCACAATAGGTACATTATATCATAAGATTGTTAATTTTCAATGACATGTCCAAATGAGAAATAAGCCCAATATTCTATAAAAAAATGACACTGAATCTAATTTACACCATATTCAGCGTCAAACAGCATACTTTACATTGTGTGGGCTTCTATAAACCCGTCAACCCTCCTGTTTACATCCTGATGGTCACAACCAATCATAAGATTATGCTGGCTCTTCTCGTAGCAGTGCTTCTCCGCCACTGTTTTTATACGTCTGCTAATCTCCTCATTAGCTGCAGGAGCTGCAACAGGGTCAGCAGCTGTCCACAGCATAAGCGTAGGGGCCGTTATCCTCTCTGGATAATCCTTCAGCTCATCGAACATCTCAACCAGGTGCTTTATGCCCCCAAAGGGCATGTATGTATAACCATAGCCTATCTCCTTAAGCTCCTTGTCTCCACTGGTGTCTACTATCATAGGAAAGGTACCATAAGGCTTGTCAAAATCCAGCTCATAAAAGGCAGGATTCTGGAAGGCATAGGCAGCAGAAAGCAGGCTTAAGGACGCTATGCACTCATCACCGCCATACATTCCGGCAACTATTGTTGCAAGTACTCCTCCAAGAGATAGCCCTACAATATGTATACGTTCACATTTCTTTAACAGCTCCTCTGCTCCGGATTTAGCTGCATGGACCCAATCCCCGCATGTAATTTCTACCAAATCCTCAGGCTTTGTACCATGGCCAGGCAGAAGTATTGCACTTATAGTATAGCCTTTTTTATTCAGCCTTTCCGCCATATGCTTAAAAAGTACGGGTCCGCCTGCAAAGCCATGTATAAATAATACTCCCTCTTTACCGCCCTGCATAAAAAACGGGGGGCAAGCCAATGATTCTTTTTTTGTTTCCATACCTTTTAACGCTCCTTCATAACCAGTATCATGGTATTCCTGTATTATGATAAAAATAATCTGACAAGATAAAAAGAGAATGCCATTAACTTAATTGTAGCCAATAGCATTCTCAATATCCATATATTATCTATAACTTTTGTAAGACTTTATATTAAACATATTACTTTTGTAAAATTTCTATTTTATTTTCAGCGTCCTGAGATATGCCTTCTGCTCGTCAGTAATTCTGTAGCTTTCAACAGCCTTCTGGATGGACTTGTTGTGTGTCCATTTATCAAGCCTGAGTTGCTGTATGTATGGCAGGGCAGCATCATATTGCTTGGCCAGTGCAGTGGCAAAGAACCAGGCAATCATCATGTTGACATAATACTCATCTGACCTTACCTGCGCTACCAGCTCCAGAACATCTGGGGTAAAGGCCTCCTCAAGATACAGTCCCATAATCATTCCGATTCCAAACCTTATGGTATAGGTCTTGCCAGACCCCAGCCATTCCTGTATTTTTATATACAGCTCAGGAAGATGCTTTTTAAACACTTTTGGGGACATCTGGTCGCAGGTAGCCCAGTTATCCACATATGGAAGAAATCTATCCACTTCCTCCACAGCTTTATTGTAGTCTCTTATTGTACAGATTATAAAGCTGTGCAGATTGTTCTCCTCATAATACTTATGTGGCAGCAGATTTAAAAACTCCATAGTCTCTGGTTTCTTAAGCAAATCCTTTGCAAGAGCACGCAGCTGGGGAGTCCTTACCCCTATAACAGTCTCCGGGTCAACCGTAGGCATAAGCTTACAGTGGAACTCCTTATACTTCATATCCTGCAGTTCAAACAGCCTTCCTTGTATTTCTTCTTCTATTACACTCATATTATCCTCCTAACACACAAGTGACCTTGGCAGATGCAGCTTCAGCTCCTTCTTGTGGCAAGTCAGAATTATCCTGGTAGATAAATGCTGTTTTTTCTTATGCATGTGCCACGTCATAACATTAATTTAAAAATACCACATCTGCTCCTGCAGAACAAGAAATTTACCAAGTAGACGGCTGCAATAATATTATAGCCCTGCGATTCGCTCTTCCACACGTGTAAGTATCTCCTGGCATTTGGAGAGCACTTCCTCAAGCTTGTGGTTTAAGAATTGCCCTTTTTTCACCACAGGCTCTCCGGCAACGAAAACTGTATCCACCTGCTCCCCGCTCCCCGCAAACAGGAGATTGCTGAGGATTCGGTCTTGGTTAGTGGTGAACAGACTGCCTTGATGTACCAGTGAGAAATCCGCAATACAACCTTCCTCCAATCGGCCTAAGTCCCTGTAGCCCAATGCTTTTGCACCAGCTTCTGTCAGCATTTTATAGCACTGCTGCGCCGGCATTACCGTTGGGTCCAGTGTATATACCTTTTGGAGATAGCTGCCATGCCTGGCTTCCCTCAGGAGGTCCCGGTTTGCAGAGCTGGCCTCCCCATCACAACCGAAGGCTACCTTGCATCCAGCTTCCAGCATCTGCGCAATACGCGGAATACCATCGGACAGCTTCATGTTAGTGCTGGGGCAGTGGGCGATGCAAGCACCGCTATCTGCCAGCTGCTGTATTTCTCCGTCAGAAATCCAAATCACATGGGCAAGCACAGTGTTCTCATCTAAAACACCCAGATGTGCCAGCTCTTCCACTTCCCCACGACCAGTCCAGCTGAAGACCTTCCTGGTCTCCTGCTTTCCCTCTGCCAGATGGGTATGAAATATAAGGCCACGCTTATCAGCAAAGCTCTTCATAGCCCTCATCAGCTCCGGAGTGCAGGCAGGCCTTCCCTGTGGTGCACAGGAGGTTCTTAGCAGCCCCTTGCCATGGAATTTCTTATATATATACTCTGCCTGGCGGAGGTTTTCTTCAAGCAGGGTTACCTTCACCTGAGGATTCTCTGCAATATCAGTAGCACCAAGGCCGAAGGTTACACGGATTCCGGCGTCCATGTAAGCCTGAGCCACAGCGTCAATATGTGGCCAGTAGGTCATTTCGTTTATGGTAGTCACACCGCAGCGCAGTGCCTGCAGGCATCCAAGCAGTACACCATAGTACCATTCTTCATCGCTTAGAGACCACTGTACCGCCAGCATCTTTTTCAGCCATTCAGTAATGTTCAGATCATCCAGAGGTCCCTTTGTCAGGCTCTGTACCATATGCGTATGGGTGTCCACTATAGCCGGGAGCATCAGCATACCCTCTGCATCAAGTATCTCCGCATCTGCAGAAATGTCTGGTGCGATTTTTACAAATCTATCCCCCTCAATGAGAACATCTCTGGGCATTGTTTGAAGGGTATCAAAATCCGGTATGAGGGCATTTTTAATCAGCAGCATACAAGAGCCTCCGCTGAGGCAAGAAACAGCCTCTTCATTGCCTCATCCTGAGCCTGCTTCGTCATGAATTCCCCAGTTTCGTAGTTTTCGCAGACCACTGCGGCAGATGCAGTCTGCAGCTTCAGAATAGAGCCTACCACATACATGGAGCTGGTGCTGCCCTCCATAATATCAACCCCAAGCGCCGCCCATGCGCGAACACGCTCCATACCATAAGGAGCATAGGGGCTTTCATGGTTAATGCTATCATGACTGCGGAACACGGAAAGCTTTGTCTCCTTGCCACACGCCTTGTTCAGCCTTCCCAGAAGCTGCATATCCGGCACGGCAGGATAGCTGGCATCGATATATTCAAGGGTTGCTCCCTCCCCTCGAACAGCACCCTTGCAAAGGCAGACCGTACCACAGGCTATATCAGGCTGGATAGTAGGACAGGCCTCAATTTTAATGATTTTTTCAACATTCAGATGCCAAAGCTCCTCCACAGCTATAGCCATGGGCATACAGCCAAAGCCACAGGACATAACTGTCAGCGGCTGGCCCTTGTAGGTGCCTGTGAATGTCACATACTCCCTGTAGTCGCCTTTCTGCTCTGCATTGTCCATAAGCTGTGCATAAAAGGGCACGGACATAGGGTCGGGAATAAGAATAACATTTTTTGCAACATGAGTTTCATTGATGCCCAGATGATGCATGGTACCATCTACATGGGTCATTTTCACACTTCCAAACGCCATTTAAATGCCCTCCAATCCCAAAATTTCCACTGCACGGATAGCAATCCGTGACACAGTTTCAATTCTTTTTGCCATGAAATCAGGGTCCTGATAAACCGCATAGATGGCATCTCCGTCCTCGGTCTTTTCATCGAACATGGAGCCGAGAGCCACGCAGATAGTACCGGTACGCAGTCCCAGCAGGTGTCCAAAGGTAAACAGGGTGCCGCTTTCATTTTCCACAACCTGAACGTTGGTGTCAATCCATCGCTGCATCCTTTCCCGGAGACCTGGATGTGCTGCCTTTGACTCCATATAGAAGGAATCATGGCTGCGATATAAGCCCACAATGGGTTCCTCTCCAAATTCCTTTGCTGCCCGAATCAGAGCGCTTACTACCAGCGGGTCAGGAAAGGCAGGGAATTCTGCGGGAACATATTCATAGGATGCTCCTTCTCCCCGTACACAACCACTTGAAATGACAATTGCACCAGGTGTAAAGCCTGGCTGTACACCTCCGCAGGTGCCAACCCGGATGACTGTTTCTGCACCAGCTTGTTTCAGCTCTTCTAGCCCAGTGGAAACACAGGAGCAGCCCATTCCGCTGGACATGACCGAAATATCCACACCCTGCTTTGTTTTCCCTGTGTAGGTTGCATAGGTTCCCCTGTGCTCCACAAAATCTGCGCTTGTGAAAAAGGTTGAAATGAGTTTACTTCTATGAGGGTCGCCAGGAAGTAAAACACCCTTAGCAACCTCCCCCTTATTCAGGCCAGTGTGATAAAGCCGGCCGTACTCATCCAGATGGAGCTTACTTTTATAGTACTGCTTCATAAATACCTCCATAGTATATTATTTATTCCATTCCTGAACCTGCTGGGAAAGCCAGTCTGTCCACTCCTTCATTCCCTCACCGGTTTTAGCCGATATCGGAAAAACCTTAAGCTTAGGGTTTCTCATGTGGGCATATTCAACCACCTTATCCATATCAAAATCAAAGTATGGAAGCACGTCTATCTTGTTGATTATAAGCACATCGCACACGGTGAATATAAGGGGATACTTAAGAGGCTTATCATGGCCCTCAGGTACGGAAAGAATCATTGCATTTTTAACTGCCCCTGTGTCAAATTCAGCGGGGCATACAAGGTTGCCTACGTTCTCCAGAACAACCAAATCCAGATCCTCCGTCCCAAGCTCCTTTAAACCCTGCTCCGTCATGCCTGCATCCAGATGGCACATGCCTCCTGTATGAAGCTGTATAGCTTTTACACCAGTTTCAGATACCTTCTCAGCATCTACTGCAGAATCAATATCTGCCTCCATTACCCCTATTTTCATGCTATCCTTGAGAAGCTCGATTGTCTTTATAAGTGTAGTAGTCTTTCCTGATCCAGGTGAGGACATCAGGTTTAAAAGGAATGTCTTCTCCCTCTTCAACTCCTGTCTCACCCTCTCAGCCTCTGCGTCGTTATTTGCAAAAATACTCTGCTTTATTTCAATTATCCTTACCTTATCCATATTACCCCTCCTACGCCGGCCCTCAGCAGGCCTCAATTTCCTTTATGGTAAATTCATTTCCCTGAAGAAGGCTGGTGCTCTCACTGCCACAGTAGGGACATTTTTTACCATGCTTTACTGTTGGATAGCTTCCTCTGCACTCCTCACAAAGCGTAACTGCAGGAAGAGTATTTATTTTAAGCTGCGCCCCCTTCAGCAGGGTGGAGCGCCCGTTGGCCCACCCCCAGCAATCAGTAATATATTCCGGTATTACCCCACTTACCTCTCCTATCTCCAAGGTAACAGAGGTCACCTGGGACAGGGACTGCTCCCTGCCCAGGTCCTCTATTGTATCCATGACCTTAATCACAATCCCCAGCTCGTGCATGTTTCCCTCCAGCCTAGCTCTTCTTTTTATTACGTCTTATTTTAATCTCACGCTTTATCATATATGGGAGCAGAGCCTTGATTTTATCCTCGGTCTTCACCATGCGACTTGCTTCGGGAAGCTCCCTATTAAGATGAATTGCATCAAATTCACATTTTGTTGTACATACTCCACAGCCTATGCATCTGTTTTCATCCACTATGGTAGCACCGCAGCCAAGGCAGCGTGAGGTTTCCTTTTTAACCTGCTCTTCCGTAAAGGTTCCCCTTAGATCCCTGAAGGTAGCCTTTGATGCTTCAGAATTTGGCGTACCCGGACTCTGGCGAGGTGTATTGTCATAGGTGGCTACTGCAAAATCAACATTGGCCTTGTTAAGCTCTATGAAATCCCTTCTGTTTCTGCCAATTGTCAGGCTCTGGCCTTCATGTACAAAACGGTGCAGTGAAACTGCTGCCTCCTTGCCTGCTGCAATGGCATCGATTGCAAACTTAGGGCCTGTAAATACATCCCCTCCAACAAATATGTCGCTCTCTTCTGTCTGGTAGGTAAGGGAATCCGCTGCTGGATAGTTGCCACGCCCAAGCTTAACCTTTGAGCCTGAGAGCAGCTCTCCCCATACAATGGACTGACCTATGGACATGATAACATTGGAGCATGGTACTGTTACTGTATCATTCTCATCATACTTAGGGGAAAACCTTTTATTTTCATCAAATACTGAGAGGCATCTTTTAAATACCACTGCTGTAACC
>JAEZLD010000122.1 GCA_023415335.1 Bacillota bacterium
TTCAGCATGCGCTGAAGGCACATTATGCGGTATTAGCACCAGTTTCCTGGTGTTATCCCTCTCCTTAGGGCAGGTTGCCCACGTGTTACTCACCCGTCCGCCGCTATCCAGTGTTCAACACTCAATACCCAGTTTCTTTTACTGAATACTCAGTGTTGAACACTGAACCGCTCGACTTGCATGTGTTAGGCACGCCGCCAGCGTTCGTCCTGAGCCAGGATCAAACTCTTCGTTAAAAATCCTGTAACTCAAATTTACTGCCGGAATCGCCATGCAAAGCATGGCTGGTCGTACTGTCATACGACGTATTTGTGTTTCCTTACTGTACTATATTCAGCACATATTCGTTTTATAGTGCTTTTTCAAGGTTCGCTTACCGCCTTCATCGGCGACAGGAAATATAATATCATGTTCTATCAGTCTATTCTCTATAAAATATTCGAATATAACTAATTTCAGCTAATATTCGTGTTAATTCTCACTATTTCTTTTTATATCTCCTATTGATACACCAGGCAATGTTGAATTACATATTATGGTATAGGTTCAGGTGTAGGGGTAATATTTATATATGGAAGTCCATTCATATCCATATAGGTATTGGGAACATCCCCTACTATTATATTTTCCGCTATAGGAACACTTGAGGTTACTGTAATGCTGTTTCTGTACAATGGAATTACTACATATATATCTATTGTTACGTCTATATATATAGTATGTCTTGTCTGGTTAATTCCTGCAGCTTCAAATTGTGACCTATAGGTAGTATACGCTGTGCCTGCAGGTTCCATCTTAAACTTTACCTTTGGTCCCATATATGCAAAAAAATCGTTCTTCAGCACAACTCCTAATGGAACATATGTATTAATACCATTAGAGCTTGTATCCTGTATATTCTTTTGTACATCTATAGCTATCCTTGCAGAAAGCTTATTAAGTGTAATAGTATCTGCCTGAAGCATTACAACCTTTCCTTCGCTATCTGTCTTCACGTTCATTAAATCCCCATAGTTCACCTGCCCTCCAAATTCATTTAGTATGGTTTGATTGATGGTACGCATAGCCAAGGTTCTTGCCTCATAATCACAGTATGCAATAAGCACTGGTCTTAAATCATCATTGATTTTATAGCATATTACAGTTATAATAATTGTGATTGCGGTTATTATTATTAAACTCTTTGTTCTCCTGCTCTTACTCATAAACCTTAACTTAAGCCTCATAAACATCATCACCTCATAATATATATATGCCCCACAGAGATAGCTTACGAACGAAAAGCTCTCTTTTCACCATTGATTGTTAAAATAACTCTTGTATTTCTTTTTTTTATGGAATGAATAATTATATAGTGTTATAATAATTAGAAGATTTGTTAATACTCTAAATACATGTGCTCTAACCCTTATATTTATGTACATGCTATTGATTCACAAAGGCAAAAGAGTATTAATATATTTAATTTAGAAGTTTCTAGCTATTTATACAGATTATTTACACAGATAGGATTAAATCTCTTATCTCTTTAAGGAGGATGACCATGGATTCACAGAAAAAAGAGAGTGCTAAAGGTAAGGGAGCTCAAGGAAAAAAGAATAAGAAAGGGAAAAAGCGTAAAACCTTAAAGCATATTTTAGTAGGCCTACTGATTATATGTCTATGCATTGCAGCTGGTATTACCGGTTCTGTTTTTGCAATAATACAGTCTGCGCCATCCCTGCCTACAGGAGATCTTCTTGACCAGCTTACCCAAAGCTCACTAATTTATGATTCAAATGAAAACTATGTTCAGGAACTTTCCTATTCTGACAACAGGCAGATAGTATTCCTAAATGAAGTACCTGAAAATCTCAAGGATGCATATATTGCAATTGAGGACCAGAGGTTTATAACTCACAAGGGTATAGATGTTAAGAGAATGTTTGGAGCACTTTTAACCAACATTAAATCTATGTCCATGTCTCAGGGAGCATCTACAATAACCCAGCAGTTTGTAAAGAATGTTCTTCTTACTCAAGATAAAAACTATAAGAGAAAAATACAGGAAATATATTTATCAATAAAGCTTGAGCAGAAATATGACAAGAATGAAATACTTGAAGCCTACCTCAACACAGTATGGGTTGGAGGCACAAACTATGGTGTGGAGGCTGGGGCAAAGTACTATTTTGACAAATCCGCCAAGGACCTTAACCTTGCCGAATGTGCACTGTTAGCTGGCATAAATCAAAATGCCGGGCTTCATGATCCATACAATGTTAGCAAAATAGACGGCATCAAAAAAAGGCTTTCTATCATGCTTGAAGAGGGTACCATTACCCAGGAGGAGTATGACTCAACCTTCCAGAGCGTAAAGGAAGTTTTTTCAAGCCTTCTTGAAACACAGGATTATGATGCCTATAAAGCAAATATTACAACAATTACAGATTTTATGAAATCAAGGGATTCTAAGATTACAAAGGGAGATTCCGCTACCAAGGCCTCAAGAGAGTCCTACTATGCAAACCTTGCCAACGTATCCTATAGAGAAAGGCAGGTCATTACCCTTGGTAAGATGTTGGAGCTTGGCTATATCTCTCAGGAGGAATATGACGAGGCTGTTAACTATAAGCTAGTGATCCAGGGCAGGGACAAGGTCAATGCCGGCACAAAATATCAGTGGTTTGTTGAACCTGCAATAGACCAGATTATTGCAGATTATGCAAAGCAGTATGATGTAGAAGAATCAGAAGCTAGCAGAATTATTCGAACAAGTGGTTATAGCATATTCCTTACAATGGATTCTAAAATACAGGATGAGGCTGAAAAAGTGGCAAATAATGCCTCTTACTACCCTAAGGGCTTTGATAATTATGCACTAAATCCAAAGGATGATCCCCTTCCACAACCACAAGGTGCATCAGTGGTTATGGAAACAACAACGGGAAAGGTGGTGGCAGTGGTCGGTGGAAGAGGTGAGCAGCCTGAAAGATCCTATAATAGAGCAACAGATACCGACGTTGCAAGACAGATAGGCTCCAGTATAAAGCCACTGGCCGTTTATACTCCAGCTTTGGAGAAGGGGATTGCTATGCCAGGAACCATAATTGAGGACTCCCCATTAACAGAAGAACAGGTAAAGGCCAGCGACAACTGGGATCCTGTTAACTATGATGATATATACAGAGGATATACAACTGTAAGGGAGGCAGTTAAGCTGTCTATTAACACAATAGCCGTTAAGCTGCAGATGAAGGTTGGTATTTCTACTTCAATTGATTATCTGGTAAACAAATTTCATCTTTCAACAATAGTTACCTCAGGGAAACACAATGACAAGAATACTGCATCCCTGGCACTTGGAGGACTTACCTACGGTGCTACCCCACTTGAAATGGCAGCAGCCTATGCAACCCTTGGAAATGGTGGAGTTTATTCAGAGCCAACTTTTTATACTCAGGTTGTTGACAAATATGGAAATGTAGTGTTGGAAAAAGGCATAAACCAGACGCAGGAGCTATCTGAGCAGGCAGCATACGTTATGACAGATATGCTTAAAACAGTTGTAAAAACTGGTACAGGAGCCACTGCAAACCTTGGATCACAGCCTGCCGCAGGTAAAACAGGAACCACCGACGAACATGCTGATGGATGGTTCATAGGCTATACTCCTTATTATACCTGTGCTGTCTGGATAGGCCACGACAACAAAACAGTACCTATTGCTAATCTGGGTGGAGCAGTAACGGGTAAGCTGTGGAAGGCCATAATGAAACCAGCTCATGATGGTCTCCCAGTCAAAGACTTTACCAAGCCTTCAGGAATAGTAACTGCTCAGGTATGCTTGGATTCAGGCGCTT
>JAEZLD010000133.1 GCA_023415335.1 Bacillota bacterium
TACTTCTGCAATAATCATATTTCCACTTAAAAACACTATGTAACAGATATAGAGATTCAGTAAGAACTACAAAGTACTGCCATATCTTTTTGTCAAGGCCTGACTTATATCTTGAAAAGCTCCTTTAGTTGCTATATAAAGTATATCCATCCTAAAAAGTCAATTAATCACGTTCCTCTAATGCGTTTTGAATTGCACCTGTATCTTGGATTTATTCATGAATTTCTTTTAATAACTCTTCAGGGGAAACCCCAAACAATTTTGCTAATGCAACCATGTTGGAAGTACTGGGATCGGATATTCCACTTTCCCACTTCGATACGGCCTGTCTGCTAACTCCTAAGGCTTCTGCCACAAACTCCTGAGTCATCTTATTCTCGGTCCTATGCCTTTTAAGCACTTCACTTAATGTTTTTATTGTCACAGCTCTTTCCTTGCGTACATCCTTGGAACCGATATACTTCTTAAGAGCCTTTACCACCAAAACAAATAGATAGATAACAGCTCCCATAACGGCAATAGGTATTACAAGGTAAATAAATATAATTACTATAAATCTATCCAATATATTTTCACCTCCTTCTTTTATGGACCTAGTGTACCAACAAGTCACAGTTGCATCTACCAACTATTGCGCAACTTTGCAGTTGCCATATAAAAAAGCAAAAAAAATTGGATGACATATAAAGTCACTGCAGCAAAACAGCATATGTATTAAATCGCCATTTTTCTAAATAATACCATACTGGCATTACTTATTCCACCATTCAAGTGTTCGGATATTATATAACAACGACAGGCAAGCTTATTAATTACCTGTCGTTTTTGTATGCTATTATTTATATTCCTTCAAATAATCAGTAGGTACTTCCCTTGTTAACCATACCCCGTTAACAGATCTGAAGAAATGATATCCATCCTGTGCCATTTTTCCACTCAGCACACGATAAATATAAGATTTTCCATGACGCAATCCAACTTTACCAGCAGTCTCTGTGTCAGATGAAAGATGCACATAGAGCCTGGATTTAGGTATTAAGCCCTGTTTATTGATAGAGTCAACATATTTCTCTCCCGTACCATGATATAAATATTCAGGAGGTATGATTTCCTCCAGTTCAACATCAACCGGAACAGAATGTCCCTGGTTTGCGCGGATCAAGGTTTTATCTTCGTTAAAGGAGTATCTCTGCTTTTCATCCGTACGAACGATTTCTTCAAGACTCTCCATTGTGAGCGGATGGGTCTTACTTATCCCATCTATTAGCTCATCAACATCAGCCCACCCATGTTCATCCAGCGAAATACCAATCACCTCTGGTTTATGGCGAAGAATCAGCGATACATACTTACTTGTTTCATTTGAAGCCATTTTTTATCCTCCTACAGATTAACACCATTACTCTCATTTAGTCCGACAATAAAAGAGATGTAGTATTTTTTTAATTCTAACTAAAATTCGCCAAAACTTACCGTACTTCCTACTATACCCAATAGCTTATAACGATTATAAAACAAATAATACTTGGAATAAACCACATTAGCCTAATTAGTTTGTTCTGACATTTAACAAATATATATCCCAAAGTGTTTGCTAATATTAATGGTAATAGCCCTATTGTTAATGTCATACCAGCTGAATCCCAAGCCTCTGACGGTAGCATTGCATCTGGGTTTTGTACAACGGTATTATGGGTTAAATATGGAATTGCGAAATACACCAAGCAACCAATACCGATTAGATTTACTAATGAAATGATGCCTATAATTGTTTTATTCGTTTTCATAATTACACCTCTTTTTATGATTTTTCATATTTCCTTAAGATTCTTTAACAATCCAACCAAATAAAAGTCAATGAATTATAGTTGGAATTTATCCACAGAATATTGTTGAAGGTGGCTTCCAGTTTATTCGTTTATCTTCCATCTAAGCTTTCCACAGCCTTCAATACTATTGCCTCATAGTAGGTACTTTCTACATCCATGACTCCTAGTCTCCTGATGATCGTAGGGACTGAGAAGTACTGCCATATCTCCTTGTCAAGGCCAGCCTTATATCATCCTTGAAAAGCTCCCTTAGGTGCTATATAAAGTATATCCATCCCAATAGGTCAATCATCTATCGTTGCTCTGCAATACTCTGAATGGCACCTTATTCTCATTCCTATGCCTTTTAAGCACTTCACTTATGTTTTATTGTTGCAGCTTTTTCTTTCAGACCTACTTCGAATTGATATACTTCTTAAGGGCCCTTACTATCAAAATATAAAGATAGATAAGAGCTCCTGTAATGGTCGTAATTAGTAAAAGGTTAATGATGCTAATATATCCCATCAATACTTTTTCACCTCCCTCTAAATGGACCTTTTTATAGCCTAGCGTACCAATAAATCGCAAATAAATCTACCAAATATTGCGCAACTTTACGGTTGCCATATGAAAAGCAAAGAAAACTTGGAAGTCATAGCAATTCACTGTAGCAAAACAGTATATGTAATAAATTGATGTTTTTTCTAAATAATACCATATTGACACAATTTATTCCACCCTTCAAGTGTCCGGATAGTATAAAACAAATGACAGGCAATCTTATTAACTACCTGTCGTTTTTGTGTACTGATTTTTTCCGCTCCCTCCACCAAATGCTGTTTAAACAGTTTTGTTTATACGATTTGGCAGGAGTTATTTATCTGTATTATCCTAAAAGCTTAGGCTATCGAAATTATACTGTCAAAATGTTTCCATTGAGATGGCAGTAAAACCCCTTGGTTGCATAGATGTTATACCTGATATAAGCTCAAGAATAACTATGCTTTTAAAAAACTTCCATTCATAAATATAAAACCTATATAAGGACTTCCAACCTCACTTCTCTTTGAGGATATGTATCGTACTGCAAATATCGTACATTGCCGTCAAACTCCTGGTATGCTTTGAAACGCTGGGAAAGCGGTATGCCGGTAATAAACTCTGAAGCCTTATCTTTGTCAATCCAAAACACTTCTGACGTTTCGTCTGAAATCTGTGTCTCGCCGCTGCAATATTGGCAGATAAAACTAAAATTGACGAGGGTAGGCACAACTTCATAACCATTATATCCAGGATGTGACGAGGTATTTGAAGAAATGCAGAAAAGCTTTTGTACAGAAACGTCAATACCGGTTTCTTCTTTTATTTCACGTTTTAAAGCATCAATCAAGTTTTCGCTGTTTTCAACTTGTCCACCAGGAACAGAGTAAAATCCTTTTATGCGATTTTTAACCAGAAGAATCTTTCCGTTGTACTCCACTACACCATCTGTTGAAACAATATGTGTAGGAAATTTTTTAGAAACAAGCTTATTTCTAATTGTCTCTATCTGCTCTATATTTAATCCTATGGATAAAAGATAGTTTTTGACTGTACCGTATTTTTCTTGAAGCAGCTCTATGAATTTCTCCATATGTCTTGCGTTTGGAGTAACAATTTCCATATCCACATCAGGGAAATTTCTATGGATAGCCTCTAAGCGTTCTTTTCCATATTCACGTGTTAATAAATAGTCGGTAACGATATCCGTGACAGACACATCAGCAAGCAATAATAAAATAGCGGAAACAACACCAGTTCGGTCTTTTCCAGCGTTGCAATTAAAAATAACGCCGCCTGGTGCATTGCATATGGTTTTGAAAACCTTTGCTATGCTGTAGCTTTCAGCAATCTCCAGATAACTGTACGGCACTGCTTCAGCCGATTCAGGAACACCGCAACCTTCTTCAATTGGGCAGCTATAATAGAAAAGACCTGTTATGCCGTCAAAGCCATTCTTGAATTTTGATACAACGCTTTCCTCACGCATATCTATGACAGTTGTAACGTTGTTGTCGATTAGAAATCGAATATCATTAACACTGGGGTGCTTCTGCACATCACTTCTGATTAAGGACAATTTTCTTGTTACCGTTCCATCATTACAGACATATCCGCCCAAATCACGGGTGTTTTGAGTAATCTCTAAAAGGCTTTGATAGGCTCTCATATGTTTTACCCCCCAATGTATAGAATAACTATTCTGAATTTAGCATATAAAACTTGATTTTTCAATAGATTGCGCCATGCCCTTGAAAATGTTATAACTATAAAATCGGCGGCGGAAATCGCTCCCCGCCGCCGTGGCAAATCTGTTTGATTCAAACCTGTCGCAACTTATTCTCCCCCTATAGTTGAAGATGGCTTTTAGGTTATATCATAATTATCACCAACAGAAACAGGCTTGAAATATGTTTATGTTAATTTAATTAATTAGGATGGCTTAACCGTCCCTAGGTCCCTAGGTCCCTATACTAAAATGTCAAGTGTCAAGCAAGTGACACCTGGTTTTCATATAAGGCAGCTATATCATGTATTCTACGCTTCATTTCTGTCCGGATATGTAACGGCTCTAAACACTCACATTTATCCCCAAAACCGAAAAGAATATTGTAGTAATACTCGTTCTCTATGAAAGGTAAATTAACAATGTAATGCTCATCACCGTCTGGGAAAAAGTTTTCATAAGTACAATAATCAAGTACCCTGTCCATAACAGATTTATGAACACGAATTTTGATTTTTATTTGTTTGGTTTCCAAAATATCAGTAAAACCTAACTGTGGTTTTTGATAATCTCGTGGTGTAAAAAATTCCTCTTGTATTTGCAGGTTTGATGTGCGGGATAGTTTGAACAAACGAAAATCATTTCTTTTATGACAGTACCCTTGCCAATACCAATGATTACTTTTCAATACAAGCTGATAAGGCTCAGCTGTTCGTGTCGTTTTATTTCCGTAGCGGTCTATATATTCAAACGAAAGCAGCTTACTTTCCTGCATTGCTGTTTTGATAATTTCTAAATATAGTTTTATGTTCCTGTTGCCCATCCATGGGCTTAAATCTATGTAAATCTGGTTTACTTTTAATTCAATATCTTTTGCTCTATCGGCAGGAATAAAGCTCTTAATCTTTGCAAGAGCGTTTACAAGTTCATCCCCACGCATCATAGTAGAAAGATTGGAAAGCCCCATCAGGATAGCAGAAAGGTCTGCAGTAGAAAAGACTTTTTTATCAACCTTGTATTTCTGCATAATTTCAAAGCCACCACCTACTCCCGGTACAGAACAAACCGGAATACCTGCCATGTTTATAGTGTCTATATCACGGTAGATTGTGCGGGGTGAAACTTCAAACATATCTGCTAACTCCTGTGCGCCTATCCTCTCTTTTTCAAGGAGTATCATAATAATGCTAACAAGCCTGTCAATTTTCATCTGGCAGCCGCCTTTCAA
>JAEZLD010000169.1 GCA_023415335.1 Bacillota bacterium
TTTTTTATAAGCATTGGCTATTATACTAAGGATTTCAGTGGGGAATTGAAAATAGATGATTTTGAAACCAAAGAATTAAAGTTTTTTGGTTATGAGGAATTACCTGATAATATACCAAACAGCCATAGGTTAATGCTGGATAAATTCTATATAGACGGACAGGGACGGTACTGATGTGTGAAGTCAATTAGAGAACAGAAGCAGAAAAGAAAAATCCCCTTGATTTATGTTATTAAAGCAAGGGGATTTTTTATCATTTATTATAGAATATCTTTGCAATAGGGGAGGTACTGTCAAGTATCAGTGTTTTATTCCCTCCTGTAAGAGAGGCCTTGGCAGCATCTAAGGAAATCATGAACTGGTAAAAGTCAGCCTTATCTGAAGTACTATAAGCCTGGCTCAGCAGCTTCGTGTACTCGGCATCTCCATCTGCCTTGATTTCTGTGGCCTTTGCCTGGGCTTCTGACTTCATTATAGTAACCTGCTTGTCTGCCTCGTTTCTTATCTGCTTGGCGTGGGATTCTCCTTCTGCTGTATAGGTGGCAGCAATATTGCCTCTTTCTGAAATCATCCTCTCATACACAGCCTGCTTGTTTTCCTCAGGCATGTCAAGCATTTTTGTTTCAACAGCCTTTATTACAATTCCGTATTCTTCTGAGGAGTTTCCACAGTTTTTCAGTATGGTCTCTGCAAGAAGCCCGTCACGGCTTGATATTACCATCTCCTGCTTCATGCTGGATATGGTGTTTTTAAGGCTGTTGTATACTATGTTGTCTAGACGATATTCTGCATTGCTTACGCTGGCTGAAAGGGAGCGTATGAACTTATAGGGGTCTGTAATCCTCCATATTACAAAGCAGTCTGCAATCATGGATTTCTTGTCAGAGGTAATCACGTCTGAGGGGGGAACATCGTATACCATTACCTTGTTGGGAATGCTCTGGGTGGTTTGAATAAAGGGCTTCTTAAAGCTTAGTCCGGGCTTTTCAATTATATCTACCACGGCTCCGAACTGCTTTATGACCTTGTATTCATTCTGGTGGGTTACAACTATGCCGGAGAGCAGTGATATAAGCAGCAGTATAGAAACAGGGATAAGTATGAATTTAGGTATATGTCTTTTAGGTCTTTTAGCTGAACTCTCACTCATCTTCCGTTACCTCCTGCTGTAGTATCGTTTTTGAGGGTTTCAAGTGGGGTATAGGTGTTTATTGTGTCATCCTCTCCCTTGATTATTATCTTAAGACCTGGCAGCACATCCTCCATAGCTTCATAGAACAGCCTTTGGCGGGTTATTGTGGGGTACTTGGAGTATTCGGCGTAAAGGGTGGTGAACCTTTCTGCCTGTCCTTTAGCCTCGTTTATGCGGCTTTCCTTATAGGCTTCTGCCTGCTTTATAATCTGATCTGAGTCTGCCTTGGCAGCAGGAATGACTTCATTTGCATATTTGTTGGCGTTGTTTACAGCAGTATCTGCCCCCTGCTTTGCTGTTTCCACGGCCTTGAAGGCATCCTGGACCTCCTGTGTTGGAGGCTTTGCATCCTGTATGGTGATGTTAACCAGCATTATTCCCAGGTCCTCCTGTTCAAGTCTTTGGGAAAGCTTTGATTTGATATTGGATTGTATTTCACTTTTACCCGTTGTAATTACACTGTCAACTCCATATAGACCTACGGTATCCCTTATATAGCTTTGTGTAAGAAGCTTAAGTATTGCTTCGGGTTTTTGGGAGTTATAAAGGTACTTTATTGGATCCGTTACCTGCCATTCTACATAGAAATCCACATAAACAAAGTTATAATCTACTGTAATCATAAGGGATTCATTGTCTATGGGTTCACCTGTTCTGTGGTCATAGCCTATTTCCATTCCTCTGATGTTTTTGGATACAATTTTTTTATGCTGTATAATGGGGAGGATGTAGTGTAGTCCGGAATGGTCTATAAGGCTTGGATTTCCAAAGGTGGTTACAACTGCATACTCATCCTCGTTGGTGGTGTAAAAGCTGCTGAAAAAAAGAATAATGACAAATAGTCCTATGAGAATGAACCCGGTGATTTTTCCTGTAGACCTGGGGTTAGAATAGCGTCTGTCAATTTTTTTTAGCATAGGCATATCCCCTTTCAACTATTTTTCTAAAGAATAAAATGTAATAAATAGCAAATAATGTAATTATAATAGCATAGTTCATGTTCGATTACTATTGTTTGAAATGAAAAATAAATGCAATAATCTGCAAATAAAATGATAATACCTATATCACATATTGCATATTACATGTAATTAATGGTATCATTTAACTGATAAGAATTTACCAATAATATAACAACTATTAAAACCTGGGGCTAAGTTCATATACTAAGCAAGTAAGAGAATGCTTGTAAAAGTCATCCATATTGGTCGTGTCATCCATCTGGAGGAATTTTTGTTAACAACTGCTCATGTTTTAATATTGTAAGGTGCTTAAAGCTTGGGCAAAATTCAAATTATCTTAAAATACTATTGGCTATAGCCGAAAGGAATACAATATGACAGAGAAGGTAGTAAGAAAATCCTTAACAGACCAGGCTTATTTGTTGATAATTGATGAGATAAGAAATGGCGAGCTTAAGCCTGGGGACAGGATTAATATTGAAGGATTGGCAAAAAAATTTGATGTAAGCAGAACTCCCTTAAGGGAGGCCATAAGCAGGCTTGTACAGAATGGGTTTATTGAATCTAAGCACAATGTTGGCCCAAGCGTAGCTGTATATGACAGAAAGAAGGTAACAGACCTTATAGAGGCCAATGCCATTCTCAGTAGTGAGACGGTTAGGATGATTCTTTCCCGCCCTGTACGCAGGGAATGGGTGCATGAGCTTGAGATGGTTGTGGAGGAACAGAGAGAGTCCTATGAATCAGGTGATAATCATACATTTTTCAGAAAATCCATGCTGTTTCATGAAACCATACTATCAGAATGCCAGAACCTAAAGCTAAGGCAGCTGGCTCTTGATACTGAAACCCAGCTTGGAATATGGGTGCTGCAGTATCAGGAAAGCAGAGCTGTTAGAGAGGATGGAATAAACGTTCATAAACAGCTGGTAGAGCTTTTGAAAAATGAGCTTTTTGAAGAGTTCATAAAGCTGCTGTGGGAGCATAATAAAAAGCCTATGGAGTACTTTGAAAGCAAGGAATGAATATAGTACAAGGAAGCCCTAATATTTTATTTTAAAAGGAGCAGGTAATATGAAGGTTTTAATGACTGGCAATGAAGCAGTTGCAAGGGGAGTATACGAGGCAGGCATAAGGTTTGCTGCAGCCTATCCGGGAACTCCAAGCACTGAAATACTTGAAAATATCGCAGGAAGCTATAAGGAAGATGTAATTGCAGAATGGGCACCTAATGAGAAGGTGGCTTTGGAATCTGCCTTTGGGTTTGCAGTGGCAGGAGGGAGATCCTTTGCTTCCATGAAGCAGGTTGGCTTAAACGTTGCCTCAGACCCTCTTTTTTCTATGGCCTATACAGGGGTTAACGGAGGACTTGTTATAGTTACGGCAGATGAACCCGGAATACATTCTTCTCAGACAGAGCAGGACAACAGATATTATGCCAAGTCAGCAAAGGTTCCAATGCTCGAGCCTTCTGACAGCCAGGAATGTAAGGACATGGTTAAGGAAGCCATTAGAATAAGTGAAGAATATAAGGTTCCTGTACTTCTTAGAATGACTACAAGGGTATGCCATTCAAAATGTCTTGTGGAAACCTCCGAAAGACAGGAGGCACCTATTAGGGAATACAAGAAGGACATCTGGCAGTATACTACCATGCCTGCAGTTGCTAAAAAGCTCAGGGTGGAGATTGAGGAAAAGCTGTCCAGGCTTCGTGAGGAGTCTGAGAAATCCCCATATAACTTTATAGAATGGCATGATAATAAAATAGGTATTATAACCAACGGAATATCCTATCAGTACGCAAAGGATGCCTTTGGAGATGAGGCCTCATATCTGTGGATAGGCTTCAGCTATCCGCTTCCTATGGACAAGATAAGGAAGTTTTCAGAGCAGGTGGACAAGTTATACATAGTAGAAGAGGTAGAGCCCTTCATGGAGGAGCAGATAAAAGCTGCCGGCATAAAGTGCATTGGAAGGGAGCTGCTAACAAATATTGGAGAGCTGAGCACTAAAATACTTAAGGAGTGCTTGAAAAAAGAAAAAACTGAGACACTTGATATAGACAGCCAGAGGCTGGTTCCACGTCCTCCAGGCTTCTGCCCAGGATGCCCACACAGGCCGGTGTTCTATGAGCTGGGAAAGAGAAAGGACATTGTGGTATCAGGAGACATAGGCTGCTATGGTCTTGGAGGATTGCCGCCTCTTTCAGGAATGGATACTGTGCTGTGCATGGGAGCCAGTGTTAGCGGAGGCCACGGCTTTGCCAAGGCATTCAAATCTTACGGAGTTAACAAGAAGGTTGTAAGTGTAATAGGGGACTCTACCTTCTTCCATTCAGGGATGACGGGACTTTTAGACGTAGCATATAACAACAGCAGGACAGTCACCATAATTATGGATAACAGGATTACAGGTATGACAGGGCACCAGGACCATCCAGGAACAGGCTATAATGCACAGGGAGACCCTGCTAAGGAGGCTGCCATAGAGCCAATAGTAAGGGCCCTTGGAATAGATCAGGTAAGGACCATAAATCCACTGGATATGAAGCTGCTCCATGAAACATTGGACTGGGCGCTAAGCTTAGACGAGCCCTCTGTGATTATAACAAGGTGGCCTTGTGCACTGAAGAGGTTCAGCCCTAAGGATAGGAATGAGTTTGGCAGCTACTTTACTGTATGTAGGGTAGATCAGGATAAATGTATAGGCTGCAGCATGTGCACAAAGTCAGGCTGCCCGGCATTGCGCTATGACAAGGAAAAGAAGAAGGCATCCATTGATGAAACTATGTGTTTAGGCTGCATGGTATGTGGACAGATATGTCCTAAGGGCGCCATAAGCGTAGTAAAGTAGAAGGGCTGGTGATAATATGAAGGAAATAAAAAGCATACTTTTAACAGGCGTTGGAGGCCAGGGAACTATACTGGCTAGTAAGATACTTACCCAGGGACTTATGGAAAGCGGCTACGATGTAAAGATGAGTGAAATACATGGAATGAGCCAGAGGGGCGGAAGTGTAACAACCCAGATACGTTATGGAGAAAAGGTCAACGCACCAACTGTTGGGGAGGGTCAGGCAGATTTGCTGGTAGCCTTTGAGGAGATGGAGGCTTATAGATACCTGGAGTATTTAAAGCCCTCTGGAAAGGTTATCATAAACGACTACAGGCTGCCATCGGCACCAATACTTATGGGAAAGGCTGACTATCCAGAAGGACTTATAGAGGAGATAAAAAGCAAGGTTCCATATACCAAGGTAATAAAGGCTGCCGATATAGCCAAGGAGCTTGGCCATCCAAAGGCTATGAACATTGTGCTTCTAGGTGCACTTATTAAGGGTATGGGACTTGATAATCTGGATTGGGAAAGAATTCTTAAGGCTAATATAAAGCCCAAATACGTTGAAACAAACCTTCAGGCCTTTGCAGCAGGAATGAAGGCTGTAGAGTAGGAGAGACTATGACAAGAGAACTGATTTTAGTAATTAACCCAGGCTCCACCTCCACAAAGGTGGCCATATATGAGGGCACTAAGGAAATAAACACACTAGAGCTTAAGCATAGTGCGGAGGACCTTTCACAGTTCCATTCAATAAACGACCAGCTGGAATTCAGAAAGGCTGCAGTGCTTGACTATCTATCTGATATGAACGTTAATGCCTGTGAGCTTTCGGCAATTGCCTGCCGTGGCGGTGTGGTAGGACAGCTGGAAAGCGGTGCATATTTGGTTGATAAAAGCTTTGCTGAAGCATCCTTAAATTCGCCAGCTCCCCACCCTGCTAATCTGTCCCCTGTTATGGGCTACGAAATAGCCAGGGAAGTCAATGAAAAGGCAGGAGCTGCTGAAGGCAGCCCTGAGGCTCTTAAGGCTTATGTATATGATGCAGTATGCGGCTGCGGAAGACCAACCAGGGTGTTTACCATTACTGGGATACCTGAGATAGAGCGTCCCTTCCTAACCCATGTATTAAATAGCCGTGCTGTCAGCATAGAGCAGGCAAGGCGTGACGGGGTTGATTTAAAGGACACCACCTATATAGTAACCCACTTAGGTGGAGGTATTACCACCAATCTTATAAAATCCGGAAGGGTAATGGATTTCGTAGGGGATGACGAGGGAGGATTGTCCCCTGAGCGCTCAGGAGGGCTTCCTGTAAGGCCTCTGGTTAAGCTGTG
>JAEZLD010000184.1 GCA_023415335.1 Bacillota bacterium
TATGGGCAGATTGCATAATATGCGACTATAATTACATATTTGACCCAAGAGTGCAGCTTAAAAGGTTCTTTATGGAAAGTGGGGACTATACACTGCTGGTTGATGAGGGACACAACCTGGTAGACAGGGCCCGTGAAATGTATTCTGCAGAAATTGATAAAAAGGAAATTCTGGAGCTTAAAAGAGCGATACCAAAGGAGCATAAAAGCCTTAGGAATTCAGTATCAAAGGTGAATGAGGCTATGATTTCAATGAGAAAGGAATGTGAAGCCTCCAAAAGAGAGGACCTGGTTAAGAAGGAATATCCTAAGGATTTTACAAGGCTTCTAAGGGCCTTTATTAAGGAAGGCGATAAGGTACTCTCATATAATGGCCATTTGGACTTCAGAGAGCGGCTGACAGATTTATACTTTAAAGCCTCCTCCTTTATAAGGGTATCAGAGCTCTACGATGAAAGCTATGTGACATACATAGAGAAGAACAGAAACAGCCTTAAGGTGAAGCTTTTCTGCATAGATCCTTCTAAGCTTCTTAAGGGTGCAATGGATAAGCAGAGGGCCTCCATAGTATTCTCTGCAACCTTAAGTCCTACGGATTATTATGTTAATATGCTGGGAGGGGACAAGGACAGCCGCACATTGATACTTCAATCACCATTTCCAGAGGAAAACCTGTGTCTTATAGTAAATGATAAGCACTCCACCAGATATAAGGAAAGAGAGAGCAGCTTGGACAGTATAGCTATGGATATAGGCACCATAACCAGCCACAGGAAGGGCAATTATCTGATTTTCTTCCCGTCCTATAGCTATATGGAGAAGGTGTATGAAAGGTTCAAGAAGCTATATCCTGTTCAAAACACAGTAATGCAGACTCCTGGAATGGATGAAAAGGAAAAAGAGGAGTTCCTTGGAATGTTTTCTAAGGAGGACAGCATAACAGGCTTTGGAGTTATGGGGGGCATGTTTTCAGAGGGCATAGATCTGACCGGTGACAGGCTTATAGGTTGCATAATAATAGGGGTAGGTCTCCCTAAGCTTTGCCTTGAGAGAAATATAATAAGGGATTACTTTAATAAGAAAAATTCAAAGGGCTTTGAGTATTCCTATACATATCCCGGTATGAACAAGGTGCTGCAGGCTGCAGGCAGGGTCATACGTACTGAGAGTGATAGAGGAATAGTAATGCTTATAGATGACAGGTTTTCATCAGCAGTATACAGAAGCCTGTACCCTAAGGAGTGGAGACCTGTAAGGTATAAAAGCAATGAGGATTTGAGAAGCATAATAGGAAGCTTTTGGAGAGAAGCGGGAGACAATACTGAAGGGTAGCCATACTTGGAAATCATATGGTAGAATGTAAGAAAAAATGGAGGAGAATAGAATGGGCAAAATGGATAGTGGGGATGTTGTTGAAAAACAGTATTCATCTCCGGTAAAGCTTGAAAGCAGAATATCCCTGCATGAAAAATACAGTACAAACAAAATGGGATGGTTTAACTGGTTATTTTCGAATTATGACATTAAGCAGGGAGACAGCATATTGGAGCTTGGCTGCGGAAACGGAAGGCTGTGGGAGGACCACCTAAGTGAACTTCCGGAAGGGGTAAAGCTTGTACTGTCAGATTTCTCAGAAACCATGGTTGAGACAGCAAGTGAGCTTATAGGGCATGCTGGCCAGGTGGACTATAGGGCGATAGATGTTCAGGACATACCGTTTCCTGACAGCTCCTTTGACATAGTCATAGCCAATATGATGCTTTACCATGTGCCTGACATAGACAAAGGGCTATCTGAAATTAAAAGAGTACTGAAGCCAGGAGGAAGATTCTACTGTGCGACCTTCGGTCAAAATGATATCGGAGGATTTGTAAAGGATGCGTTACATATTCCAAGGGTTAACCGAGCGAAGTTTACCCTTCAAAAGGGTGAGGAGTGCCTTAAGCCCCATTTTAATGAAATTGATAAAAGGCTTTACGAGGATTCTCTTGAAGTTACTGACACCATGGACTTAATTGAGTATATACACACCCTCTCTTGGGCAGAGGATCTGCAGTCCATAAATAATAGTGAGATGTTCAGCGTACTGGAGGGACTTAAGAAGGATGGAGTTATAACCATTCCTAAGGAATACGGCACGTTTATTGCTGTAAAGGCTTGAGAAGGGGAGGTGCAAAATATTATGGTAAATAACTATGAGGAATTTTGCAGCACTCTTTTAAAGTGTGGATTTTCCATGGCAGGGGGAAATGATAAAGGAATATATGCGATTATCCCTTATAGCTGGGAGAATCAGGATAGTATAGACTCACCTGTTAAGTGGCACACCGGAGAGCCTGAAACAGACCCTTGGGAATGGCGCATGAGAGTCCTTGAGGAGAGGGAGGATATTGCATACTCAAAGGTATTTTTCAAAACCGGCGGGTACATAACAAGAGAATGGTATCCCTACTTTTTCTCCATCCGCAGAAGAGGTGAGCTCTTTCAGGAGGCTTATGAGAGTGGTACCATGAGCCAGGCATCCAAATCTATATACCATATAATATCAGAAAATGGTCCTACAGCCCTTCATGAGCTTAAAGCAATGGGTGGCTTCAAGAAAGAGGATAATGCCAGCTTTGAGAAGTCTATCATAGAGCTACAGATGAGGATGTATATAACCATGTGTGGTCGTACCCAGAAGATTAATAGGTACGGAGAAGCCTATGGATGGAACAGCACCGTTTTTACAACGGCAGAGGACTTTTGGGAACAGCGCAAGCTTAAGCTTACTGATGTTGATGCTGATGAGGCCTATAAAAAAATAAAGCAGCAGATAGTGAAGCTGAATCCTGCTGCTGATGCCATGAAAATTGATAAATTTATAAAGGGATGAGGCAATATATTCGAACATTGGCAAAGTAAAAAACCTTGAGCTGGAAGGAAAGGCTTAAATTGATATATAAAAAAGTATTCAAAAGGGTACATCCCAATATGATGTACCCTTTTTTAACAGGCGCTATTATTCTGCCCCTGCAAGGGAGGCATTAAACAGCTGTATGGTCTTTGGACCAATAAAGTCATTTTCCTGTTCTACTTCTTTTGAAAGGAACATGTTTTCCTGTACCTGACGTATATTTCCAGAAATTGAGCCTCCTGTTACAGGATAGACCTTTGAGCCATCAAAGTATCTGCCTAGGCGTATTTCTCCTGCAAAGTCTCCTGTGGTGTCATCCATCTGGAAGTCTGAAAAGGAAAGAAGCTCAAGGTAAGGCTGGCTTTTCATTTCCTCAATGGACCTTGTGCCAGGCTCTACCCTTATATTTTTGATTTTTCCAGTGGGCTCTATACCAAGGTAGTAGCAGTGCCTTACATCTCCCCAAAGTTTATCCGCCCTTCCGTTACTTATCACCGTAACGTCAGACAGTAGATAGCCGTCCTCATCATATGGGCATGATTGTGAGGATCCCTTAAGAGATGGAACTAGGGACATGGTTAACAAATCTCCCTTAATGGACTCTCCCTGTATATTCTCACCCTGCTTTGCAGTTGAAAGGCGGTTGTATATATATTCTGCGTTAACCTGGTTATAGTAGTAGGAGAAGAATTTCTTAACACTCTCACCTGTAAGCAGTATAGGTACATCCTTAAGTGAGGGGGTTGGTTTAGCCTCAAACCTTTCCCTGCTCATGCATAGGTATTTGTCAACCTCCCCTGTTACCTTCTCAGGCTTAAACTCTGAGAAATTTAAGACTCTATGCTGTTCCACACTGCTGCCATCCTTTTTCCATTCCGATACAATCTCCATTTCTGCACTGCTGTTTTGAAAGCTTACATCAACTCCATTAGAGTTTACTATACGCCTTTTTTTTCTGTTTATAAAAAGCTCTGCAGAATTAAGCCTTCCGTTCTCATACTGGTCTGCTTTAAAGGCCGCATCAATTATTTCTCCGGCAATGCCATCTGGAAGAGTATCATCTGCAGCGTTCACCGGAGCATTATAAGGCTTTGCCAGAGGATAGCATTCATTTTTAATCAATCCTGCTGCAAAGGAGGCCTCCTTAAGAGTCCTTTCTATCTCTCCATCATTCATTGTAGGATGTATGGTAACTGTGGAGGAGCCTGTGTATTTCTTTCCACCCTCCTCAAAGTCCTTATAAACTGTAACCTGATATATGAGCACATCCTTTGCTCTGCTCATATCAAGGTCCTTCCTTATGAAGAAGAATTCATCGGAAGTGCTGTTTGTCTCTGATATTTTATATCCGCTTATATTATCATCCTTCTTAAGAAGGGTTCTAATTCTCTCTATCATTATCCTAACCTCACCCTCGCTTTAATATATGGGCCCCCATCAGATACCTTTACCCATTCCTTATAGCCCTTGCCACAGGCTCCGGAGCCGAAAAGCTCAACCTGATCAGATACCATGGATATAGATTTAAGAAGGTCTGGAACATAGCCCGTCAGTATTACAGGGGATACAATCTTTCCTGTAAGGCGGCCCTTCTTTATCTCCCTTCCTATAAGCAGCATGCATTGTATACCCCAGTTCTTAGGGTCCTCCATACCACTCATGCCTACATCAAGAAGATATCCATTGTCAATGGATTTTATCATATCCTTAACAGTGCTTTTCCCCGGGGAGAAGAAGGTGTTAGTCATTCTGGCATAGGCTTTTCTTTCAAAGGATTCCCTCTTTCCATTGCCTGTGGGAGGGGTTCCCAGCCTCATGGCACTTAGAAGGTCGCTTATGCCGGTTTCCAGTATTCCATCTGATATAATAACCGTATCAGTACCAAGGGTTCCCTCATCATCAAACAGATAGGAGGATATGTCCTTGGCAGCGGCAGCTCCATCATGCATTGTAACAAGCTTTGAGGCTACGGGCTTTCCAAGGTACTCCAGTGCTTTAGCCCTTTCCTTTACAAACATATCCATTTCAACCCCGTGTCCGAAGGCTTCGTGTGCAATGAGGCCTGATATTTCAGGAGTACATATAACATCATATTCTCCTGGCTCAGGGGGAAGTGCATCCAAAAGTGATAAGGCTGTTGATACTAAGCCTTCAACCTTGCCGGACATCTCATCCAGCAGCTCTGCCCCTTTAAGACCTGAGAAGCTCTCATAGGTATACCGTGTATTATCCTTTTTTCTTACTATTGGATAAACTATTCCCTGGGTCCATATATAGGACTGCTCCAGCTGTTTCCTTGAGGATATAAACAGCTTAGACACATGTACCTCTTCATAGTTGGCAATTATGTTTACCAGATATTCTGAGCAGGAAATACCCCTTTGTACTATGGCAGAGAGGCGGTTTAGCTTTTCATCGTCTCCAATTTCACAGGGCAGCTCCTGTACCTCTGAGAAGAAGCTCTTCTCGATTTCTTCCTCATCTATTACGGGATAGGAATTTATGTTTATTCCACGGCCCTTTATAAGCTTAAGCTGGGCTTCCGCCTTTGAGGAGATATTATCTGCAATTTGTTGCAGGGAAGCATCCTCAAGCTGGTTAAAGGAAAATTCAAAATAACCTATTCCATTATGCACCCTCACAACAAAGCCTCTTTCCGTCCAATTAGAAGAGCGTATTGAGCTGCCAGATTTTCTTGCTGCATAATCTTTCCCATATACATCAGTTCCCAGGATAGAGACATATGCAAATTTTTCAGAGAGGATATGAACAAGTTTTTTTAAGGCCTGCTTTTTTGAAGTTAAATAAGTTGACATAGTTACTCTCATGTTTTGACCTCCTTTATAGTGCGCTTATTACACATAAGATTTATATGTAGTATTTCAAATATTTATAATTGTCACAATATTAATTTAACAATTAAAGGAATATTATGCAAGACGCACAGCTAAAGCAATAAAGCATAGAAAATCCTGCCTCTATATTTCAGAAGCAGGATAAGATATTATCTATCAGGTATTTTTTCCAGAAGTGAAGCCCTGCTGTATAGGCCGCCCTTATAGGGAAGCTCTGGAATATTTGTAAGTGGACCTAAGAGGTTTATTCCAGAGGATTTATAATCATAGGCTATTCCTGAGGACCTCAGCATTGTAGGTGCTACGTCAAGGAAGGAGGCAGCATAGGAGTATTCAACACTGGATTGTCCCTCCGGAGTTATAACAAACATGGGTACAAACTCATAGTAATTACCCTCAAACTCATAGGAGGCCTGGGTATATTCATCTTCGTCTATATCTGGCGTATGGTCTCCATATATGAATATATAGGTGTCGGGATATAATTTCTGTATCTCCCCCACGAACTCCTTTATGGACTGATCCACATAGGAAAGGGAGGTAAAATAGTTTCTTACAGTTTCGTTTTTAACATCATCAAACTGCGAGGTGGAGTAATAGCTTTTAGTATTGTTAAAGGGCATATGGCTGGTGATGGTTATAATATAAGAAAAGAAAGGACCATCAATAGCCTTAAGCTTATCTAGCGCATAGTTGAACATAAGGTGGTCAGGCACTCCCCAGCCTGAGGTATCCTTATATTCCATGTCATCTATATCAAAGAATTCATTGAAGCCCATCTTTTTAAAGGCTACATCCCTGTTGTAGTAGTTGCCTATATTACCATGGAATGAATAGGTGGTATAGCCTGCATCATCAAACTGCTTTACTACTGAGTTCGGGTAAGTATACTTTGATAGCTTCATCGAAGGAAATATGCTTAAGGGCTCCACACTATTAAGAGCCGAAAACTCTGCATCCGAGGTTCCACCTGCCATGTGGTAGCTCAGCGTATATGGGTAGTATACAGAGGAGTCTGTAAGTGAATGCAGATATGGCGTAACATAGCTGTCATTCCAGGTTTGGTTTACTATATGGGAATCCAAGGATTCAACCTGTATAGCTATAATGTTGTATTGCTTGCTGGAGGCAGAAGGGCTTTCAAGCACATCCCCGTACTGGATATGCTTTATATAGCTTTCTCCACCACTATTCAGTATAGTGTTGAAGGAGTCACTGGCAAGTGTACCGAATCTTTCCACAAAAACATTCTCGTAGGTAGTATAGTCTTTTACAAGAACCTTCATGCTAAGACCCTTGTAGGCGTAGAACCCTTCACTTATAAGCAGAAAAGCTGTAAATGCAATAGCAGAATACTTAAGCAGCTTCTTTGACAGATTCATAAAGGATGCATGCATGGCTTTATAATTTTTAAAAATGTATATGAAAGGAAGTGTGTCTACCAATATCAGCAGGTGGGTAAGTCCTACAGGGATGGTCATGTGTCCTACGCTTTCAACTCCCTCTGTAAACAGCACAAAGGACTGCATTATATGCAGGTAGTTGCGAAAGTAGCCGTAGTAGCTTAGCAGAGAGAATATATATATACTTTCTATTATATATAATATCAGATATACATACCTCGAACGGAACCTCAGTATAATAAGAAAAACCAATGCTGCTGCCAGGAAAAAGAAGCCAAGCTTATAAATAAGTATTCCTGGGGTTTTAACAGGCATCATGGAATAGTTAAAAAGGGATAATTTAATGGCGTTTAAAATTAAAAAAATCAGAAATATATAGCAAAACCTTTTATAAGGATTACTCTCGTTAGAAATCTTATTAATAAACATAAGAACCCCCTAAATCACTGAAAATGTAGTATAATTCACAGTTGTATTGTATTATAAAGATTTAAAAATAGCAATCGTTACAGAAGCGTAAAAGAGGTTTTTAATTTAAAGTTCATAATATAAAATTTATTATATGTTACAAAGACTTGAAATTTATGCAGATAAATATTAAAATGTAAAGGATGCTGAAATATTTTAGGGGAGGCTGCAAAATTGAAAAAGATATTAATACTGTCTGCAGAAAATACTGGCCATGGACATAAAAGCATTACTCAAAGCCTGATGGAACAGTATGAAATGCGCAAGCTACCTGTGGAGGCGGTTGAAATTGACAGCTTTGAGTTGGGAGGCTTTGTTACCAGGCTTTCAGGCAAGCTTTATAACAGCGTTGCAGTTTATGCTCCGTTCTTATGGAAGCTCATATATAAGGCAGGGGACTTATGCCCAGGTCTTATTAATGCCTTTGTTACTTTAAGGGTAAGAAAGAACATACTAGGTCTTATAAAGGAACACAATCCCGATATAATAGTATCCGTTCATCCATGCTTTGTAGGAGCAGTTAATAATATACTTCAGAAGAACCAAATAAGCATACCAGTTGTTTCCTTTGTGGCTGATTTTGATAATGTTTCCCATCTCTGGGCGGACAAGCGTACCCATGCTACACTTTGTCCAACAGAGAATGCGAAGAAAACAATGCTCCAGCTGGGAATGCCAGAGGAAAAGCTAAAGCTTTTCGGCTTCCCTGCAAGGGATAGGTTCAATCACTATGATGAGAGCAATGAGGAAGCTTGTGCTGACAGCTATGAACCGGTAAAGGAGTCCATTAGCTTCATGATTATGAACGGAAGCCAGGGAACAAGTGCTGCTATAAAGATGGCAAAGGTTCTGCTTGATAATGTAAAGAACTCCAGGGTTACCATACTTGCAGGAAGAAGCAAGGCACTAAAGAAGCTTCTTGAGGAAGCATTAGAGCCAAAGTATGGGGACAGGGTTCAGATACTTGGATTCGTGGAGAATGTACAGGATTATATGTGTGCTTCAGACATACTTATACTGAGGGCAAGCCCTAACGTTGTAACTGAAGCTGTTAATCTCTGCAGACCAATAATTGTTACAGGCTCCTTGATGGGTCAGGAGGAGAAAAATCCTGAATTTGTTGAGAGCAACAATTTGGGAATTGTATGCAGAAAGATAAAAAATCTGCCTCAGGCTGTTGATACACTGTTAGCAGATGATTGCAGAAGGCTTAAGGAAATAAGGGAAAGCCAGATGGCATACAGGAAGCCTAAGGCGGCCAGCGACATAGCTGAATATATATATGAGGTTATGGAAGGCTTTGGCTCAAAGAAAGCGTAATAAAAGTAATATAAGTAATATAAGTAATATAAGGGTATGGATAAGCTCCATACCCTTAAAACATACCCAATTATATATCATATCCCTTCCTCTTCATAATAAGCTTCAGTCTTGGACGGTTATACCTTTGTATCATTACAAAGGGAAGGTTAAGTAGACATGCTAATAAAAATATTCCAAGACTAATAAAAGGTGGTGTAAATATGGGAAAGAACAACGTGGAAAGTATTATAAGCCAATGTGTAAGCTCTGCACGGCAGCACTCCACCATATAGGCCTCAAGAGTAGATTCCGCGTAGTCCCTTATATACTTCTTAGGGAATACTGTCTTCACAAAATCAGCCAGCTCAGGAAGCTTGTCCTTCCACTTCTTTATCTTAAATTTCTTCTGATAAAACAGTCCTCCTTTTTCCCAGGGTCTTTCTTTGTAAAGCCACCGTTTGTAAAAGCAAAGTCTGGGAGAGAATTTGGTGGATATATAGGATATTGCCAGAGTTACTGTAATGAATATAAGCAGGCTACGGAGTAATATGCTCATGGAAACACCCTCCTATTGTATATTTTAACGATAATAATAATATAATCATGTTGAGAGTAAAAAGCAATATGATTATAATAGCAGTATGATGGAAATAAGAGAGAATATAGAAAAGGAAAGATAAAAGCTATGAATATACAGATATTTGGACTCAAGAAGTGCTTTGACACCAGGAAGGCGGAGAGATACTTCAAGGAAAGAAGGATAAAATACCAGCTTATAAATCTGGAGGAAAAGTCCATGAGTAAAGGAGAGCTTAAAAGTGTGGAGGTAGCAGTAGGGTTGTCTGAGCTTATAGATAAGGATTCCAAGCTGTATAAATCCTTGAATATGGATAGGATTGTAAACGCCAGTGTAAAGGAGGAGCTGCTCTTAAATAATCCTGGACTCTTTAAAACACCGGTGGTGAGGAATGGAAAACAGGCAACAGTTGGCTACAAGCCAGAAACATGGAAGGATTGGGAATGATATATGGATAGGGTAGATGGATACAAAAGGAGAATACAAAAGCTCACAGAGCTTTTGGAGAAACAGGACAGGTACTTGAACCTCATGGCAAACCTGAGGCTTGTTGTGGTGATTGCTGCAGCTATATGTTTTTTTCTCCTCTATAGAAGTGGTGCAGCATATGCAGCCTGGGGAACTGCAGCTGCATATCTAGGACTTTTCATATATGTGGCTGCAAAACACAGTAAGGCTAAGGCAAATAAAAGAAGGCTTTCCATACTGAAGGACATTAACTCTGTAGCATTAAAGAGGCTCACAGGAGACTGGAAGGACTTAAGCGAAAGAGGGGAGGAATTTAAAAGCGAGGAGCATCCCTTTAGCGGCGATCTGGATTTGTTCGGAAGATCATCACTATTCCAGCTGATGGACACGACCTCCACATGGTCAGGAAAACAGGCATTGAGGAGGCTGCTGGAGGGACCTTCACTTATAAAGGATGAAATAGAAGAGAGGCAGGAGGCATCAAAGGAGCTTTCAAAAAAACACTGGTTCTGTCAGAGACTCCAGCTTTCGGGGCTAGAGGGAATGAAGGATTCTAAAAAGCAGCAGGAGAGGCTTATTGAATGGAGTAAAAGAGAAAGCAGCTGCTGCTTCAAGACCTACCAGTTGGTTATAATAAGACTTCTGCCTTCCATAACAATACTTACTGCAATAGCAGCCTATGGCTTTAAAATAATGCCTTCTATTATTTTTAAGACCCTTGCCATTGCCCAGGCAATCCTTCTTTTTCTGGGAAACCGTAAAAGGGGAGGGGAGCTGCAGGAGGTTCATGACTGCAAGGATGCTATAAAGGACTATGGAAGAATGCTGTTTAGGCTGGAGAAGGTCAGGTTCTCCTCGGATTATTTAAACAGGCTTCAGGCATCTCTTTTTAATGCCAGTGGAGAAAATGCATCTGTGCAGATAAGAAGGCTTGAAAAAATATCAGATAGCATCTCAAACAGGGGTAACATGATGTTCCTTCCTATAAATATATTGCTGCTATGGGACTATCAGTGTGCCATAAGCCTTGGAAAATGGAAGAGGGCTTCAGGTACCAAGGTGGAGGGCTGGATAAATGCCATAGGACAGCTTGAGGCCCTGTCAAGCCTAGGATGCCTGTCCCATGACCACCCAGAGTGGTGTTTTCCTAAGATAAGTAACGAAAAATCCCTATTCATGGCAGAAAATTTAGGACACCCTCTTTTAGGAAGCAGCATGGTGAGAAATAACATAGCCTTTGGAGAAAAGGAAAGAGCGCTTCTTATAACAGGCTCCAACATGTCAGGCAAGAGTACTCTTATGAGGACCTGCGGAATAAGCCTTGCAATGGCATACTCAGGAGCCCCGGTTTGCGCAGACAGCATGGAATGCTCTATTATGAGGCTGTACACCTGCATGAGGATAGGGGATAATCTGGAAAAGAATATATCCTCCTTCTATGCAGAGCTACTTAGGATAAAGGATACAGTACATGCTTCAAGGGAGGGTAAGCAGGTGTTTTTCCTGCTTGATGAGATATTTAAGGGCACCAATTCCAGTGACAGGCACACGGGGGCTAAGCAGGTAATGCTTCAGCTGATTAAGAATGGTGCCATAGGGATGGTATCTACACACGATCTGGAGCTGGGAGAGCTGGAGAAGGAAACAAACGGGAGTATAAAGAACTACCATTTTGAGGAGCAGTACAAGGATAACGCCATAAGCTTTGATTATAGGCTAAGAGAAGGCGTGTCTACAACACGGAATGCACTCTACCTTATAAGGATGGCAGGCATAGAAATAAATGAAGCATAGGGGGAATAGGGTTGAAAAAGAAGATGTTAATAATACTGCTGGGAGCTGCTGTGATGGTGCTAACGCTTTCAGGCTGTGTGCCGGGGGATGGCACATCAGGGCCTAACAATCCGGCGGGGTTCCTATGGGGAATATGGCACGGGTGGATTGCTCCCATATCCCTTATAATAGGCTTGTTTGATAAAAACATAACCATATATGAGGTTTACAACAAAGGCTGGTTTTATGACTTTGGATTTTACATGGCCATAATATCAGGCTTTGGAGGGCTGTCACTGTTCAGAAGAAGCAGAGACAAGGACTGATGCTATACAATAAGGCTTATGCCAGATATTAAAAGCAATATATATGTAAGAGCCAGAAAGGTTTTCTGGCTCAATTTTTTTGCCAGTACTCCTCCTATTGCAACTCCTATGAAAAGTGCAGGCAGAGAGAAGGCAGTAAGCTTGAGTATGTCAGGGGTTATAACACCTGATATGTACTGCCTTATTAGTATATAGGAGTTAAGTGCAATCCACACAGGAGACAGAGTTGCCCGGAAGCTTTCCTTATGTCTAAGCTTTTTTACTGCATATATTATCAGAAGAGGACCTCCTGATATAAACATCCCATGGATAACGCCTGCTAAAAGTACCACCAGTAGCAGTACACCTTCAGGTAGTGAAAACTCCTTTTTTATGAATATGCCCTTTAAGGCTATGAGTATAATAAATACTGCGTATATTTCCAGAAGTATGTCTACAGGGAAGGTTTCATAAAGGTACTCTCCTAAAAAAACCCCTAGAAGCATTATGGAGGTCATTATAAAAAACTGCTTCCATATTATATGGTGGTGGTTTTTTGTAACAATTACAATGCAGGCAGCAATGGTTATCATGTTAAGCACGGGTTTAGCGGTGTTTATCCCAAGCAGCATTATGGAAAAGGGCATGGCAAGAACAGTTCCCGCAAAGCCTGTAATACCATGTATTGTGTTTGAAAGCATTACTATAAGTAGGAAAATCCAATAGTTCATAGAGTAACCTCCTTAGACAGCATATATTTATTATTCCTTGAGAGACTTAAAATATAGAATTTATTTTCAAGGCTGGCTTATTGTAAGGCACATTTTACATACAGAACACATAATTTATCCTATGGTTTTGAAATTCTAATTTAGAGAGGTAATATTATGTGCGGAATTACCGGATGGGTTACAAGAAATGGGGATTTGAGAGGTAGAAGGTCTGTGCTTGAGAAAATGACAGCATGCCTTGCCAAAAGAGGACCTGATGGGGGGGACTACTATATTTCAAGAAGGGCTCTTCTAGGGCACAGAAGGCTTATTGTGGTTGATCCGGAAGGCGGAGGGCAGCCTATGACAAGGGTATGGCATGGAAGAAGCTGCACAGTTGTATACAATGGAGAGCTATACAATACCGAGGATATAAGGAGGGAACTTTTAGAAAAGGGATATTCCTTCAGCTCCTATTCTGACACAGAGGTGCTACTGGTAGCATATATGGAATGGGGAACTGAGTGTATTAAGAGATTCAACGGTATATATGCATTTGGTATATGGGATGAAAGCAGAGGAAGACTTTTTCTGGCAAGGGACCCGCTGGGTGTTAAACCTTTGTTTTATGCTATAAGGGATGAGTCACTGTTGTTTGCATCTGAGATAAAAAGCTTACTGGAGAATCCTTTGGTAAAGCCTGTAGTGGACGAGGAGGGCCTTACAGAGATATTTGCCCTGGGGCCATCAAGGATACCAGGAAGCGGAGTGTTCAAGGGAATAGAAGAGCTGCCACCAGCCTATTGCTTAACCTACGACACGGATGGCTTTAAAAGGTGGGAGTATTGGAGCCTTAAGGCTGAGGAGCATAAGGAGAGTATGGAGGAGACATCAGAGCACGTGAGAGAGCTGCTGGTGGATGCAGTTAAAAGGCAGCTCATAGCAGATGTACCTATATGTACCTTCCTGTCGGGAGGGCTGGATTCCAGTGCTATATCATCTATTGCTTCAAGATATATGCAGGAGACCAATGGAGAGAAGCTAAACACCTATGCCATAGATTATGAAAACAACGACATCTACTTCATGGCGGATGAATACCAGCCAGATTCTGATGGGGCATGGGCCAGAAAGGTATCACATTTCATAGGCAGCAACCACCATGAGGTAATGCTTAACAACCTGCAGCTTTGTAATGCGTTAAAGGATGCTGTGCTGGCAAACGACCTACCAGGAATGGCAGATGTAGATTCATCCTTGTATCTCTTTTGCAGGGAAGTCAGGAAGGAAGCCACAGTAGCTGTTTCGGGAGAATGCTCAGATGAAATATTCGGAGGCTATCCCTGGTACAGAAGGCAGGAGGATATTAATGCAGATACCTTCCCGTGGTCTAAGTCTGTTAGAGAAAGAAAGGAGCTTATGTCTCCTGAACTTAGAAAGCTGGATATAGAGGGGTTGGTTCAGCAGCAGTATAAGGATACGTTAAAAAGGGTGCCTCTTTTGGATGGGGAGGACAGGGGAGCTGCCAGGATGAGGGAGCTTTACTTCCTTAACGTTAAATGGTTTATGATGACTCTTCTGAATCGAAAGGATAGAATGAGTATGTCAAACAGCCTTGAGGTACGTGTCCCATTTGCAGACTACAGGCTGGTGGAATACCTTTTTAACGTACCTTGGGAGATTAAGTACTGTGATAATATAGAAAAGGGTTTGCTGAGGAGGGCAATGAAGGGGTTCCTACCGGAGGATGCCCTATACCGGAGGAAGAGCCCCTATCCTAAGACACATAGCCCGGAATATACAGAGGCAGTTAAGAATGCTATGAGGGGAATATTAGAGGATAAAGACTCCAGGATACATGGGCTGCTTGATGAAAAGGCAGCGTGGCAGCTTGTGGAAACAGGAGGAGAATCCTTTAAAAAGCCTTGGTATGGACAGCTTATGAAGGGCCCCCAGCTTATAGCCTATTTAATACAGCTGGAGACATGGCTGAGAGAGTATAACGTTGTTATCTAGCACCAGCAGTTTAACTATATGAAATGATACACATTTTTAACAGCACTTCAAAATGCCTGGTTATAATGTTACAGGGTTTTGAAGTGTTGTTTTACGACATAATATGCAAAAGAAGCAGTTATATAAGAAGGTAAAGTAAGTTTCTAACTATTAATAGTTAGAAACTTAGTGTATAATTACAGAGAAGCCTTTGTTTAAAAGAGGCTTTAAAAAAAATCGTTTTATAACTATAATGAAAGGTATATTCTATATTGCTTGTGTAGGTAATATTTTATATTAATTATAGAAAGGGGAGATTCGATGAAAAACGGCAGAGAGGGACATCATCTAGGAAAGACATATGAAACTGAAGGAAATGCCAGAGACAGATTTTTTTTAGGGGTATATGATTATACTGTAGTGCTTACCTATATATCTTTATGTATTTCAATAGTAGGCATTTTTGAAGCCATAAAGGGTAATGTGGTGATTGCTGTAGCGTGTCTTATGACCTCTGGAATTTGTGATACATGCGATGGGAAGATAGCAAGGACAAAGAAGGACAGAACAAGGCAGGAGGCTCACTTTGGAATACAGATAGATTCTTTATGCGACCTTATCAGCTTTGGTTTTCTTCCATGTGTAATAGGATATGCCGCAGGTCTTACTGAAGGCATTAATATCGCGCTTTACTGTATATATGTATTGGCAGCAATTATAAGACTTGCATATTTCAATGTGTCTGAGCAAGACAGGCAGGATGTGGAGGAAGGGTTGAGACAGTACTATATTGGACTGCCAGTAACCTCCAGTGCTATTATAATACCATTTATATATATGATAAAAGGACTTATTGAGCCAGCCTTCCCAGTTATACTGGTGCTTTCATTCCCGGCTTTAGCTATACTTTTTGTAAGCAGGATACGTGTAAGAAAGTTTGGGGTAAAGCATGACACTAAAAAAATATCAGAGAAATCAGAGGTAAAAATATGACACTCATAAGACTTATTATCTGCGGAGCCCTCGTTGGAGGGGGAGCAATACTTCCGGGTCTCAGTGGAGGGGTGTTGTGTGTAGCCTTTGGCATATACGAGCCCATGATGGAGTTCTTGTCCCACCCAAAGGAAGCTATTAAAAAGTACATCAAAATGTTTATTCCTTTAGGAATAGGCTTTGTTGCAGGATTCCTTATTTTTTCAAAAATAATAGTAGTGCTATTTGGTGCCTCCGAGCTATATACTACCTGGCTTTTTATTGGGCTGATAGCTGGGACCGTACCATCTTTATTTAAGCAGGCAGGAGAAAATGGAAGGAATGCCATATCGTGGATATGGTTTTCAGTAGGCTTTCTATTAATATTTCTGGTGCTTGGAGTAATTGCCTCCGGAGTAATAAAAAGGGTTGAGCCTAACGCCTACTGGTATGTTTTCTGTGGTGTGCTGTGGGGGCTAAGTCTGATTGTTCCTGGCCTCAGTTCATCATCAATACTTATATCTATGGGACTTTATGAGCCTTTAAATGCTGCAGTTGCTTCGCTTAATATGAATGTTATGCTGCCCTGGGTACTGGGAATTATAGTTACAGTAATACTGTTTGCCAGGCTTGTAAACTTTTTTTTGGAAAAATACCACTCTCCATTTTTTCATGGGGTGCTTGGAATAGTGCTGGCCTCAACTGTATTGATAATACCCTTTAAAGGCTATAACTCTGCGGCTTCTATTATAATTTCAGCAGCATGCTTCATTGGAGGAGCTGTAGGAGCCTGGTATATGGAGAAGCTGGACCCTGCGGCAAATGAGGTAAAGAGTAAGAGTGAAGAATAAATAGGCATGTATAAAAAGTCTTCTTAAATGGAGGCTTTTCTATATTTTATAGGAAATTGCTCATAGTATAGTGTTTTTATTTTCACCCTACACATTGAGCTTTACAATAATACAAATAAATTATTAATAATACTTTGTCAGACAAATTGAAAAACACGTATTAATATGTTAAAATGTTAGAGCCCTAACAAAGTATAACTATGAATTTTGGAAATAAGCAGGAATGTATAGACCTGCTTATTTAACCGTGTAGTTTTATGCATTCTAGGAACTGTGATACATAAGGAGTGATTATAATGATAAAACAGCTTGCCAAGAGTATAAGGGAATATAAGAAGGCTTCTATAATTACACCAATCCTCATTATAGGGGAGGTTGCTATGGAATGCCTTATACCATTTATAATTGCAAGCCTGGTGAATGCCATAAAAGACGGATGCCAGTTCAGCACCATTGCACAATATGGAATGGTACTTGTGATTATGGCAGGCATTTCGCTGGCCTTCGGAGCAACTGCGGGCAACACCTGTGCAACTGCAGCATGTGGCTTTGCAAAAAATCTGCGACATGATATGTTCCATAAAATACAGGGCTTTTCCTATGAGAACATAGACAGGTTTTCCACCTCATCCTTAGTTACAAGGCTTACCACTGATATTGCTAACGTGCAGATGGCCTATATGATGCTCATAAGGGTGGCTATAAGGTGTCCGATTATGCTGGCGTTTTCCCTGCTAATGGCCTTTATAATGGGCGGGAAGATGGCCTTTATATTTGTGGTAGTTGTTCCCCTGATGGCATTTGGACTGGGTATGGTGATTTATAAGGCGTTCCCTATGTTTAATAGGGTTTTTAAAAAGTACGATGCCATTAATGAGTCCATACAAGAGAATATAAAGAGCATAAGGGTCGTTAAATCCTTTGTGCGTGAGGACTATGAAAAAGAGAAGTTTAATCGTGCTGCAGAGGATGTATGCGTTGATTTTACCAAAGCTGAGAAGATAATTGCGTTTAACGGACCTATGATGCAGTTTTGCCTATATTCAGTTATGGTGTTTGTTCTAAGCTTTGGCTCCTACACTGTAATAACCTCTAGAGGTATGGATCTTGATGTAGGACAGATGTCTGCTATGCTTACCTACAGCTGGCAGATACTTAACAGCCTTATGATGATATCAATGATCTTCGTTATATTGACATTATCTGCCGAGTCTGCCAAACGTATTGCAGAGGTACTTGGTGAGGACAGTACGCTTAAGAATCCTGATAGCCCTTTATATGATGTAAAGGATGGCTCAATAGACTTTGAGGGAGTAAGCTTTAAGTATTCAAAGAGGGCAGAGAAGATGACCTTAGCTAATATAAACCTACATATTAATTCTGGGGAAACCATAGGAATTATCGGTGGCACAGGCTCCTCAAAATCAACCCTTATACAGCTTATATCAAGGCTGTATGACACAACCGAGGGTGTTGTAAAGGTTGGAGGAGAGGATGTAAAGAGCTATGATTTGCAATCCCTTAGAAACCAGGTTGCGGTGGTTCTTCAGAAGAATATATTATTCTCTGGCTCCATAAAGGACAACCTACGCTGGGGAAACAAGAATGCAACCGATGAGGAAATGATTGAAGCGTGCAAGCTTTCACAGGCTCATGAGTTCATAGAAGCCTTTCCTGATGGCTACGATACACACATAGAGCAGGGAGGGGCCAACGTGTCAGGGGGACAGAAACAGAGGTTGTGCATTGCAAGGGCACTGCTTAAGAAGCCCAAGGTGCTTATATTGGATGACTCAACCAGTGCCGTGGATACAAGGACAGATGCCCTCATAAGGAAAGCCTTCGGAGAGTTTATACCAGAGACTACAAAGATAATAATTGCCCAGCGTACAGCCTCCGTTGAGGATGCTGACAGGATAATCGTTATGGACGGAGGTACTATAAACGCTATAGGAACCCATAAGGAGCTTTTAAAGAGCAATGAAATTTACAGAGAGGTTTACACATCTCAGAACAAGGCAGGTGATGAAGTTGAACAGGCATAATGAAAACAATATGAACCATGGTGAAAAGAAGCATACTCTTGGTCGTGTAATTAGGACATTGTTCCAGTTCTATCCTAAGATGATGCCCCTTGTAGTTGCTTTAATCATATTTACTGCAGTTGTCAGCTCCATACCAAGCCTGTTTATGCAGAACATAATTGCCTTGGTAGAGAAAACCTGGAGGACAGGGGACTGGGCTTCAGTATCTGGAACAATACTAGGCTATGTAGAGCTGCTGGCATGCCTTTATATACTTTCACTGGCATCCTCCCTGGCATACAACCGTATGATGGCCGTCGTTACCCAGGGCTTCCTTAAAAAACTCAGGGTAAAGATGTTCAATGGAATGCAGAACCTGCCTATTAAGTATTTTGATCAGAACGAGCATGGAGACATAATGAGCCACTATACCAATGATATAGATACTCTAAGGCAGATGGTATCCCAGAGCTTTCCTAGTCTCCTTCAGGCAGGTGTTACAGTAGTTACTGTGTTTTCCATAATGATGTATTACAGCGTTTGGATGACCCTGGTTATCATAATAGGCGTATTTTTCATGGTTAAGGTTGCCAAGAAGGTTGGGGGAGGCTCTGCTAAATATTTTGTGCGTCAGCAGAGAGCCTTGGGTAAGACAGAAGGCTATATCGAGGAAATAATGAATGGACAGAAGGTTGTTAAGGTGTTCTGCCACGAGGAGGAGTGCGAGAAGGAATTTAGCGCTATAAATGAGGCCTTGTGTCAGGATGCAACTAAGGCAAATAAATATGCTAATATACTTATGCCCATCCTTGGAAATATAGGCAATATATTATATGTAATTGTCGCCCTTTTCGGAGGGTTCCTTATACTGACACACGCTAAGAATATAAGTATATCAGGGCTTCCTATGGGTATAAGCATTGCCGTTCCATTCCTTAACATGACCAAGCAGTTCTCTGGTAATGTAAGCCAGGTTTCACAGCAGCTTAGCTCCGTTATAATGGCTCAGGCCGGCGCAGAGAGGATATTTACCCTTATTGACCAGGTGCCTGAGGTTGATGATGGTTATGTGACATTGGTAAACGCCAGGGAGGAAGACGGAAAAATAGTAGAGTGCAGCGAGAAAACGGATGTGTGGGCATGGAAGTATCCACACAGCGATGGAACTGTTACATATACAAAGCTTACAGGTGATGTGCGCATGACCGATGTGGACTTTGGATATGAAGACAATAAGATAGTGCTGCACAACATAACCCTTTATGCAGAGCCTGGACAGAAGGTGGCCTTTGTAGGTGCAACTGGTGCAGGAAAAACAACTATAACTAACCTTATTAACCGTTTCTACGATATTGCAGACGGAAAGATAAGATACGACGGAATAAACATAAACAAGATAAAAAAGGCTGACCTTAGAAGGTCCCTGGGAATAGTTCTCCAGGATACAAACCTCTTTACAGGAACAGTAATGGATAACATACGCTACGGGAGGCTGGATGCAACCGACCAGGAGTGTATTGAGGCTGCAAAGCTCTCAGGAGCCCATGACTTTATAACCAGACTTCCCGATGGATACAATACTATACTTTCAGGAAACGGAGGAAACCTGTCACAAGGACAGAGACAGCTGCTGGCTATAGCACGCTGTGCTGTGGCGGACCCGCCAGTTATGATACTCGACGAGGCCACCTCATCCATAGATACACGTACGGAGGCCATAGTACAGAGGGGAATGGATTTCCTTATGAAGGGCAGGACAGTATTTGTAATTGCCCATAGGCTTTCAACGGTTAAGAATTCTGATGTAATCATGGTGCTGGAAAATGGACGGATTATTGAGAGAGGCACCCATGAAAGGCTTCTGGAGGATAAAGGCAAGTATTATCAGCTTTATACGGGAGCCTTTGAGCTGGAATAGTAATAGTTGATTTGCAAGGGACAATATACTACATGTAGTATATTGTCCTCATTATTTTTTGAAAAGGCTATAAGAGGGAGTTATTTTAAGGATATAGGAAGTAATATATTTTAGCAATCCTATATTAATTGTCTTGAGGGTGGATTTTATACAAGGGCTATAATAAAATAATTATTGTTACTTATTAAACTAGCTATGGAATTGCTGTATAAGCTAAAACATGAAAAAATCTTGTTGGCTGGAATAATAGGAAAACCCTGTTGTTTAAGCACATATATTTAATTTCGAAGTCAAATTGTGGCATATATAGTATTGACAATATTAAAAAAACACAATATATTGTATTTAGAGCCTTTTGTGATAACATTATAAAAGCATCTTGATTTGGAGGGGTACCGGTGAATAACAAAATACAAAAGAGAAACGGCAGCATAGTGGGATTTGACTCCATAAAGATACTCAATGCGATCAGCCGTGCCAGCATAGCGGTTAAGGGTGAAACAATGACATCCATGGACTTATCATATCTTACCCAGAAGGTATGTGATAAGCTTCCACAGGGAGAAATATGCACCGTTGAGCAGGTACAGGACCTGGTGGAAGAAACACTTATACAGTTTGGCTATGCAAAGACCGCAAAAGCCTACATATTATACAGAGCAGAGCATTCAAAAATACGACAGACGGAATCAGATCTCATGGACATATATAACGAGCTCACCTTCGCATATGCAAAGGATGCAGACATTAAACGTGAAAATGCCAACATTGATGCTGATACTGCCATGGGGACCATGCTTAAGTATGGTTCTGAGGGCTCCAAATATTATATTGATAATTACATAC
>JAEZLD010000190.1 GCA_023415335.1 Bacillota bacterium
ATTTTTTTATTTATACTATAATTTTAGTGATAAATTATACATTGCCATAACCTCAGTTTTACAATTTATGCCTTTTCGTCATTATTAAAGCTGCCTTTCATATATGATACTACCCATTTTTTAACCTTGGTCTTTTAATGCCAGTTAATATACACAAGCTGCCCACTTTACCTATAGCTAATTACTAAGAGCAATAGAAAATATTACGTAATATTAGTAACAAAAGCCCCTTGGCAAATAAAACTCGCCAAGGGGCTTTTGTTATTAATAACATATAGAAGCCTATCAGGCAAACTTCAGTTTAAAAAGTACAGCCATATCATAGCTAAAACCTGTTCATCTTTAGGGTTGCAACGCAATTTCACCAGTGTATGACAGTACCACCTTATCTTAAAAAAACGTCGTAGGCCTCAATGTCCTGTATTTTCCCCTCATCAAACCTGAGCCTTATAATCCATGGCATCAGGGAAATAATCTTCATAAAGTCCTCAAATCCATAGCTTCTGTCATAATAATTTATAATTGTACTTAATGCAGTTCCATGGATTCCTATTACAATCCTTTTATTCTTAAATCTATCCAGTACAGTATTTAAAGTCCTTATGTTCCTGTCCTGGACCTCCCCTAATGACTCTCCCTCAGGCAGCTTATATGAAAAATCCTCCCATTGCCTTTTACAATAGGTGGTGTAGTCTTTAATCCATCCACTGCCAACCTTTCTTTCACTAAAGCCATCTATTGTCTCCACTGTATAACCAACACTATCTGCAAAATGCTTAACAGTATCAACAGCACGTACATATGGGCTGGATAAAACAGCATCAATATTTTTATCCACCAAGAAGCCTGTGACCAGTTCCCTATCCCTTAGGCCCTTAGGAGTTAGTTCTCGTAATACATCATTTCTGTTTTTAGTATTGGACTCTGCATGTCTTATAAAATATATCTCAGTCATAATTTCCTCCCGTAAAAATACTACAGGATATTCTCCTGTAGTATTTTTATCTAAGCACTTAAGCCTTTAATATACGTTACTAACGGTTCTATATATTTTTTATCCGAATTATCAAAAGATGAACCCAGATTCTTTTCCATAAACTCATCCTGAGCAGTCTTGCTCTGCTTCTTTTTAACGGATTTCATCACAACCTTCAGCATTGCTCTCACCAAAAGGTTAAGCCTTTCAAAGCGCATTCCTCCTTCCATGTAAAAGAATGGGGTACTTTCTATATGGTTCTGCGCCTTAATAGCACTTCTTATTTCCTCCCCATCCGGAGTTGCACCAACAGCAAATACCACAATACTTTGGGGATTCATCCTCTTAATCTTTTCCAATCCAGCAACGTTGTTTCCCATAATCCATCCACCGTAGATTATGCGGTCATATTCTCCAATTTTCTCTGGAGTTACTTCCTTAATGTCTTTTACATCACAAGACAAGGCTTCCCCAATCCACTGTGCATACTGTTTAGTAAAGCCTGTTGAACTCTGATATACAATAATAATTTTCATATCAAGCCACTTCTTTCTTATTATTTACCTTATTTCTTATATAACATATTACCAAATTTTGTAGTATTCTTCCATTTTATTTTCAAGCTTTTTTTCAAGGTTTACTTTATCCTGATATAAAACATTGACACCTTCATAGTCATCTGACAATCCTTCCAGCTTCCCCTCAATGCTTTTAATCTCATATTCCAATTCCTCTATTTCGCCTTCAAGCCTTTCCTTTTTCCATGGGTTGTTTGCAGAGGAGGATGTGCTGATAGCTTTGTTGTCTTCCACATCCTTCAGGCTGGTTGAATTACTATTTTTAATATGGCAGCTTTTTTCTACCTTCTGTAACTTTAACTCATGGCATTTTTCCTTGTAGTATTCATAGTTTCCGTCGTAGGATATAAGCAGTCCGTCCTTTAGCTCCACAACCCTTGTGGCAATATTGTTTATAAACGTTCTATCATGTGACACGAATAGAACAGTACCCTTAAAGTCTCTGAGCAGCTCCTCTAGCTCCTCTCTTGAGGCAATGTCCAGATGGTTTGTAGGCTCATCCAGTATTAACAGGTTTGCAGGATTATACATCATTATTGCCAGCTTAAGTCTGCTTCTCTCCCCTCCTGACAATCCGGAAACCTTCTTGAACACGTCCTCTCCAAAGAACATATATCCTGCCAGATACTCCCTTGCCTTACCCTCAGTTATGGCTATGTCCTCTCTGAATGCTTCCAGTACTGTAGCTTTCTCGTCATTAAACATAACCTCCTGTGGCAGGTAGGCAAGTTCCACAGAGCTTCCAAGCTCAGCCTTTCCACCATCCTTATCCTCCACCCCAAGCAGCAGCTTAATAAGTGTAGATTTACCACAACCGTTGGCTCCAATAAGGCTTACCGCTTCTCCCTGTCTTATAAGCAGGTCTGCATTATCTATAATAACCCTGTTTCCATAGGATTTCCTTAGTGCCTCTATTTTTATAACCTGGTTTCCGGATCTGTCCCCCAGGTTTGCATTAATGGAAATGCTTCTCTTGTCCAATAGGGGCTTATCTATCCTATCCATCCTCTCCAGCATTTTCTGCATGCTGAAAGCCCTTCTAAAGAACTTGCCATTGTCTCCTCTGTTGCCCCAGTCCTTAAGCTGTGCTATTGATTTCTCTATGGCTTTTATTTTCTTCTGCTGGTTTTCATAGTCCTCCAGCTGCAGCTGAAGCTGTCTGTCCTTCTCCTCCACGTATGCAGAGTAGTTGCCCTGAAAACAGGCTGATACCATGTTTTCTATTTCTACTATTCTAGTAGTAACCCTATCGAGAAAATATCTGTCATGGGAAATAACAAGTACGGTTCCCCTATACTGTCTTAGGTAATCCTCAAGCCACTCCATAGCTTCAAAGTCCAAATGGTTAGATGGCTCATCCAGAAGTAATATATTGGGGTTTTCAAGAAGTATTCTTCCCAGGTTTATGGTGGTCTTCTCTCCTCCGCTGAGACTGGCAAAGTCCTGTTCTAAAAACTCACAGCTCAGATTAAGACCTGTGCACACTCTGCTTAGCTTCTCCTCCTTTTCATAGCCTCCCACCCCTTCAAACCTAAGCTGAAGCTCAGAATACTGGCTTAGAAGCCTTTCAACCTCATCCTCAGATGCACTTTCCAGTTTGTTCTCCAGATTCTTCATGGAGCTCTCTAATATATCCACAGCTTTAAATGCTTCCTTCAGCACATCCATCCCTGTATAACCTTCAGTATAATCTGGCACCTGCTCAAGATAACCAAGCGACGCATCCTTTCTAAGTGCAAGGCTACCGCTTTCGTATGCCTCAAGTCCCATTATTATATTAAAAATGGTGGTTTTTCCGCAGCCGTTGTCTCCCACGATGCCTACCCTGTCACCTGTCATTACTTCAAAGCTTATATTCTCTAAAACCTTTGTGGCTCCATAATACTTTTCTATTTTATTTAACGCTAATTCTATCATCTTACACATCTCCTATTTAAATTAATTTCAATAAAATAAGCCCTGGGTCTGTTTCCTTAGTTTATATCAGATTAACAGAGCCATAGGCATTATAGGAGCAGTACAACGTATTAGAATAAATGCTAAAATAAAGGACTCAAGGCTATCCCTGAGTCCCTAAGGTCTTTCTGTAAATACTTTAACAGAAGATAGAAATCATGGATTTATCCTATAGCCAGCATTTATTCTAAAAAAGGACGCACTTCTCCCTTGAAAGCCCGTTGTTGCTCCTTTCGTATAGGAACAGCTGTACTTAAGCTGGGAATTTCTGTCCTTCTTTAAAACACTAGCACTATAATCCATTTTTCTACCCTCCCTTTATCTCAAAATACTATAATACTATATCATAGTTTTCCATATATTTCAACCATAAGTTATTAATTCCTAGTAACCTATTTTTATTTGCCTTGTATATATTGTTTATTTATCATTAAATCTCCTGCTTTTATATATGAATTATGATATATTTTTCGATTTTCATAATTGCTGCTTAAGATGTCAATTGTCTAGTGAATTGGATACCTCATCATAATTGGATAACCCTGCCCTCTTAACGTAATAAATGATAAAGGTCTTTTTTTATATATTGCAAAACCAATTTTTTCGTAAAGTCTTTTTGCATTCAAATTTTTGGAAAGCACCTCTATATAGCATTCTTTATATTCATTAAGTGATAATACATATTCAATCAGTCTTGTTGCAACACCCCTTCCTTTGGCAGCCTTCGTTGTAGCTAATATATCAATATAGATATCTGTATCGCTTTTTACCACCTGGCTTTGGAATATTACATTAAGCTGCTTAAATAAAACTGTACCCTTAAATTTTCCATAAATTTCAACACACTGGTTTTGCTCTAGTTTTATGGGCCTAATCGCATTTGTTGCAATTCCAAGTATCCCAAGGACCTTATCATTTTCTACATATGCATAGGTATAAAAGGGGTTAAAAGCAGTAGAGAACAGCGCTTCCAACTCTTGATTATCCTTTGAAAAATTCATCATATGGCCAAATCCTTCAATAAATATACTGATAGTTGCTTTCTTTTGTATATCGCTCAATTGACCATATGCTTTAATTTCATACTGGTTCATATTATTCCTCCTATTATATTCCCATATATTCATACTTTATCCAAATACCATGCCTAACATAAAGAAGTACTAATCTGTTTAGGACTGGCTTACTTTAAACGGAATGTCATATATGCAGGCTGATGGTCTGAGTATGCAAAGCCGTCAATTCTCTTGTTCCCATTGGTGGTTAAAACATTATAATGCCACTCCACATCAATATTGCTTGAAACAATAAACCCATCAACCGCGCAGACAAAAGTTTTCCCTGGGTCCCACTCTATGTCATTGTTGCGGCATGTGGACTCATTATCTGACGCTACCACCCTGTAGCCACTGGTTAACGGACTTGTTCCGTCTTCATTAAAGAATAACGCTACCCAGTCAGGGGTTTTCTTTGTCATTCCAAAGGCACGGTTTGAAGAGTCATTATAGCTGTATTCAGGGTTATATGTTAACAAGTCATGGTTAAAATCCCCTCCTACAATAACGTAATCTCCATTCTTTCTGCATTCCTCAAGAAATGAATTCAGCTCATTCATCTGTTTTTCCCTGATTGTGCCCCCCTTATCGTATGCAGACATGTGTGAGTTCACCAGATATAGCGTCTTTCCGTTGTCCACCTGTACCATCGACACAGAAAAACACCTGTCCAAATCAAATAGCTTGGACAATGAAGTGCTGATGGTATACTGTATTCTCTGGGCGCTGTGTATCCTGTATTTCGATAAGGTAGTAATACCAGCATTTACACTCCCATGCATATCATAAACAGGATAAGGCAGGAAGGGAGCATGAAAGTTTACAGCAAAATCATTGTCATAATCACTGAAAGCACCTGTTATCATATCATTCTGGTTTATATGGTATGAGCGGGTTGAATCTGTATCAACCTCCTGAAGGAATATAAAATCAGCATCAAGGGATGAAACTGATGAAATGGAACCTTTTGTATTAAAAAGTACCTCGTCCTTGCTTTTAGCCTTTGAATAATGGCCTGCAGTTTTATTCCCCTCATCGTCATACCCTTCATCCATAAAGAAGGTATAATCCTGTGAGTATGCTCCGAAGCCAATGTTATAGGTTACACAGGAATAGACAGTGTCTGTCTTTGCCTTCTCCAATGCAGAGTTATGGTTAATTTCCAAAACTGTGTTACCTATGCGATTATAGCTTAATAAAATATATACTACATAAATAATCGCCGCTAGAATAAGTATTCCTATAGTCGAACCTGCTGTAATAAAGAAAATTTTAAATCTTTTTTTCATAAATAACCACCAACCAAGCAGTCCCATACTGCCCGGAATCCCTCCTAATTGTATATATACTGCAGCCTTCTATTCTGCTTTTCTAAAGCTGACAGTTTGTTGTTTAATGGATATCTTATCTACCTTATATCCATACTCCAAAAGCTCCTTCTTATAGTTTAAGAAGGAATGGTCAATAGGAACCCCAGACACCTGTGCTATCTCATCAAATGTCAGCTTAAGTGTCTCTTCATTCTGGTTATGTACATATTCCCATAGCTTATTATACTTACTCATGTTACTATTCCTCCATAATATATAATATGAATTCAGCCTAGTATTTCATCAAGGGCCAGTTCTGCCTTCTTAACAAAATAATTGGATCTGTCATAGGACAGCTTATAGCTATCCAAAATTTCCTTCATCTGTTCTGTCTCATTAGTTGTTCCTTCTATCTCAATACATACGTACTTATCATTTACCAGTTGGACAATCAGTTCTGTTTTACTATCGGTATAGACTATACATTTATCATACACATTAAATAAACTCCTGTAATTTATAGCCTCCATAAAGCTAATAGCCTTGCTTATATCCGTTACAGGGCACTCTGTTTTTCCCTGTTCCACGATGTCTCCATTGTCTGCATATTTTTTATATTTGTACACCAAAGCTTTTTTAACGCCCACTATATCCCTTACCAATATACAATTCTTCTGCACCTCTAACTTGGGTAGGGCTGTAATGTCTATATTCCTGTCTATCATATACTCATCATTTATCTCATACACCTCCTTTATCCTGAAGCCCTTTTCCAATAGCTCCTTGTTAAGTTCCTCATATGAGCAAGTAGCCATAACAGTTATTTCATTTTCCAGTTTCATATAATTAACCTCTTCATTTATCCTTAATATCAGACGTATATAAATTCGTTTATTGCATCAGCAAACCTATACTTATCAAGCAATTTCATGTTCTCAGCTGAAAGGTTAATACCATATTCCTGTAGTCCATAGGACAAAGTCGCCATCATTGCATAATATTCACCATATCTCCCAAGCTGTATTATGTTTAATTTAGACCAATCTGTACAAGTCATACTCTTCACCCTCCTTTTTATTACAGTATAGCACACCTTTCATCCATATTATGTAATTATTCCACTTTTTTATTAATACACACTGTACCATGTTACATTACAAAAAATGACAGCTGTAAAAACTGCTGCCACCATTTTTAATACTTGTAAATAATATATATCTACATTGAACAACCTCTACTTTTTCCTCCGAATGTCAGTCGCCTTCCACCTAATACACAAGTTCTCCTGGCCTGTA
>JAEZLD010000027.1 GCA_023415335.1 Bacillota bacterium
CTTGACTTAACGTTGAAGTTATGTTAATATATCATCATGCGCCGGAATGATGGAATTGGCAGACGTGCGGGACTCAAAATCCCGTGGTAGCAATACCGTGCGGGTTCGACCCCCGCTTCCGGCACCAAAATGAAAGAAGCTGCTTTTGCGGCTTCTTTCATTTTGTATTCTTCTCCATTCTCTTTTCGTTTTTCTCTCTTCACTTAAATCTTCATAAAAAGTGGCAGAAGTACTATTCCAGCCTTTATACTTTTATTGGCTGCCCACTTGATGATTGCTTTTATGTTATCTCATTTTTTGATTTACTTTTCTATGACAGAGAAATGTTTTTCAATTCACATCATTCCTTAACCTGTATTGCTCATTAGCCCTACTCTTGCAAATCAGACTCCATATTAATAATGTTTTAATTAACAGATATTAATTTTTTTATATCTTTGAATTCAGATCTATTCTCAATAATTTCCTTAATCAATTCACCTTCTTTTAAATGTAAAGTATACGCTTTTGCCCCTTCCTTGCATGTAATTATCCTATAGGTATCTTCTATAATTTCAAGGGCGCAGTTATTATCTAATGCTATCCCTAACATCCTATATTCCTTTACCATAGCATTAATTCTCTCACTGTAGCCTTCAAGGTTATAATGTGGACATATGAGAAAATCAAAAAAACCTAGGCAATCAACTTTTACATAATCATTAAATCCTTCTACTGCAAAATCCCTAGGCTCTTCAGTATAAAAATAATGCTTACCCAAACATATGGAACCAGCACTTATACCAGCTAAAACAATTCCTTTTTCAACTGCTTCCATTAAAATATCTTTCATATTAAATTTATTGAAGTATTCCATCAACCTTATAGTAGGACCACCTCCAATATAAATGATATCCGATGTAAGAACCTTATCTCTTATTTCCAGTTCTTCAGGAGACTGTTCAAATAAATAAAGAATATCCATACTACACTTAAATTTACCTTCATATATGTTTTTATATCTATCACAATAGCTTATGGAATCGCCACTGGCTACTGGTATGAAAATCATTTTGGGATTGGACTTGCCAGTAATTCTAATTATTTCTTCATCAATAATGTCTAAATTTGTGTTTGGGTCAACTCCACTGACCAATACAAATTTTTTCATATTAAATCTGCCTCCCTAATTCTATTAAATATTTCTCCTGCTTTCAAAATTATCTATGATCCACTTTAATGCCTGAAGAATATTATCTGCAATATAATCATGCCTTACATTTTCTGAGCAGCTTCCGTACTCTTTTTAAAGAAAATTAATAAATCTGAAGTATCATATCCTTTCTTTTATTTCTTATAGGTTTATTTCTTATATTTTATCATATATTTCCACATATTACCTTTATTCCAAATGCTTTTTTATACATATAAACGTGCGGCTGAATGTAAAATTGCCTCATGCACTTCTATACATGAGGCAATTCTTATTACGCGATTATTTGTTATCTATACTGTCGTTTATCTTTCCATCGTCCATTAAGTCCAGTGCAGAATCATAGAGCTTCTGCACCAGAGCTTTTGTTCTCTCCTCCCCAAGAACTGCTGTCCAGGTTATAGGAAGCTTCCTGTATACAAAATCAAGAACCCATTGCCTCTGCTCAAGACCGTTTTTAAGAAGTTGCTCCTTTGACATCTGCTTGGCAGCCAGCATGGCGCTCTTTATATCGGATTTGAACTTTTCCCAGTTGGCTATAGCATAGGTTACAAGCCAAAACAGCAGGATAATCAGGGCCTTGTACTCCCATATTGCTTCTAATACCTTCATAATTATCCCTCATAATGAAAAGCCGGTTTAATATACCATGCGGAAGCAGCATGCATATGGCCTTTCATCAATATATGGTATGCTCATAATCTGGGAATTGACATTTAACTTCTCCCTTTATCAAATATAAAAGTCTCTTTGTACACAGATAAATCCGCACACCAAGAGACTTTTAATCTTTATAACTATTTTAAATTATTGGCAATCATGTTCTTTTAGTAAGCTTTTCCTTGCACACAGGACAGGTAATTGTAATTTCTCCTTTTCCTCTTGGTACCTTCAGCGTATTCTTGCAGCTGGGGCACTTATAATAGCGGTATTCTTTTCTTGATTTAAACCTGTTTCTCCTTACCTTAAACCACTTTTGCGCAGGTCTCCACAGCTTCATGAAGCTTTCATTTTCCTTGGTTCTCTTAGGGATGTTCCGCGAAAAAATCCTAAAATACATTACAACAATAAGTACAAGCTTTGCAATGGACCATACCGGCGATGTTATAAATCCGCTGCATACTAAAGATATCAGAAACAGTGCCAGCATTGCCATGGACAGCTGATCAGTTCCATAGCGTCCAAGCATGAATCTTCTAAACCAGTTCATTTACCTACCCTCTCTCCTTAATATGTCTGCACCCTAATAGATTTGTGTTTATGGTTAGTATAGTAAAATATCCGACATTTATTGTCAATGCATGTAAGATAAAATTCACACAACAGTTACCCAATGTTAATTAATTCAGAAAGCTATTAAAATAATAAAGGTCTGCAATATACAGACCTTTAATTACCTTCTGCTTCTATTCCCCAAGCTGGAGAGCTATCTCCATCATCTGGGTAAATGTGGTCTGCCTTTCCTCTGCCGAGGTGGCTTCTCCTGCGAAAGGACAGTCAGAAACTGTAAGAATGCATAATGCATCCTTTCCAGCCCTGGCGGCGTTCATATACAGTGCGCTGGTTTCCATCTCTACAGCAAGTACGCCCATCTTCCTCCACTTTATCAAGGATTGTGAGTCATCATAGAAGACATCCGATGAAAGAATGTTTCCTACCTTATACTCTAGTCCCTGCTGCTTTGCAATCTCAACTGCTTTTGAAAGAAGCTTGTAGCTGGCTATTGGTGCAAAGGTTCCTGGCAACTCGAACTGACGGGCATAGTTTGAATCAGTGCATGCCCCCATTCCAAATATAATATCCCTTAGGTGCACATCCTCATCTATAGCTCCTGCAGAGCCCACCCTTATAATGTTATCCACATCATAGAAATTGAATAGCTCATATGTATATATTCCTATAGATGGTATACCCATACCATGTCCTTGCACAGATATTCTCTTGCCCTTATAGGTACCCGTATATCCCAACATATTACGTACTGTATTGTACTGTACTACATCCTCAAGATATGTTTCCGCAATAAACTTTGCCCTTAGTGGGTCACCTGGCATTAATACAGTTTTGGCAATATCTCCCGTTTTTGCGTTGTTATGTGGAGTTGGTACACTCATGTTAATTCCTCCTTTTTTTGTTATGTCATTATTATTTTACCAATATACATTTTAATACACAATCCCAAAGCCGCCTTTATTTTACATAAGAGGTGCAAATACTTTTAAAATGCTTCTTGTAATTCCCGTATACCATTTAACACGGCTGCAATCCTCTAAGGTTATCTCATGGCAAACCTGAAGAGTATCCATGAAATCTTGTTTTATACTCATGACAGCTTCTGTATCATACAGAAGCACTCCACATTCAAAGTGGAGATAAAGGCTTCTATAATCAAGATTAATGGTTCCTACTGTTCCAAGCTTATCATCACTTACAAAGGTTTTTGAATGATTAAAGCCAGGAGTATACTCATAAACCCTAACCCCCGCCCTTAAAAGCTGTGCATAATAGGACTTGGCAACTGCATGCACATATACCTTATCCGGTATATGAGGAAGCATTATTCTCACGTCTACCCCATCCTTAGCCGCCAAAGTAATGGCATTGAGTATTTCATTATCTACTACGAAATACGGGGTACTAATATAAACATAGTTTTTAGCCTTATTAAGTAGATTTATATAAACCTGCTCTCCTACTGTCTCTCCATCTCCGGGACTGTCGCCATAAGGCTGCACATACCCATCCTGCTGTAGCTCCTCACCAAGTGGCAGCGGTCTGTATTTGTTAACGTCCTCCTTGGCTCCTCCTGACATACGCCACATCTGGAGGAACATAACCGTCAGACTCCATACAGCCTGACCCTTAAGCATTACTGCAGTATCCTTCCAGTGTCCAAATCTTACTACTCTGTTTATATATTCGTCTGCCAGGTTAATTCCACCACAAAAACCTGTATTCCCATCAATCACTGCTATCTTCCGGTGGTCCCTGTTATTATGCCTTGCTGATACAAGGGGAACAAAGGGATTGAATACCCTGCAGGATATACCAAGGTTATTTAGCTTGTCATTATAGCCATAAGGCAGCTTACTTATACAGCCTACATCATCGTATATAATCCTGACCTCCACACCCTCTTTAACCTTTCTCTCCAATATGTTAAGTATGGAGTTCCACATTTCTCCTTCCTGTATAATGAAGTATTCAAGAAATATAAAGCTTCTGGCTTTTTCAAGCTCCTGTATAAGCTCCTTAAATACATCCTCTCCAATTGGAAAATATTTTGATGATGTATTTTTGTATATGGGATAGTTACAGAATCTTGATATGTATCTGCACTGGTTTGCCACATCCCTGTCCCTTTTTTCTATTTCAGAGAAGGTATGCTCATCCTGCTTCAGCAGACTCACAGTATTGCTGTGAATCTCCTTTGAAGCCTTTATTCCTTTTTTGCTCATTCTGTCTATTCCAAGATACAGATATAGCAATCCTCCAATTACCGGAAATGCAAGTATTGGAATTACCCATGCCAGCTTATATGAAGGATTAACATCCTTATCTATTATATTAAGCACCACCAGGATACTTATGATAACAAATATAGTATAAAAGTAAACTATATACTCGCTAAGCCTAACAATCATCAATGTCACAAGCAATAGCTGAATTATTATCATAATACCCACAAAAAAAAGACGGCTGGTAAGCACTTTAATAAGATTCTTCATAGATCCTTCTCCAATTATGTTTTAATCTATTTAAACTGGTTTACTTTTTCATTTATCATCAAAAGCCTGTCATCTAGATAGTTTACCATATCTGCACATTCCTTAAGCTCCTCTATTATCTCAGAGGGTATGCTTTTATTAAACTTATAGTATATTTTGTGCTCGAGGCTTGCCCAAAAATCCATGGCAATGGTTCGTACCTGTACCTCAACCTTTACTCTTCTTGGTCCATCAGATAGGTAAACAGGTATTTCTATAATCAAGTGAAGGCTTCTGTAACCATTAGGCTTGGGGTTTTTAATATAATCCTTCACCTCTATTATATGTATATCACTCTGCTTTCTAAGAAGGTCATAAATTGTATATATATCGGAATTAAATGAACACACAACCCTTATGCCTGCAATGTCATTTAAAAACCTCTCTGCACTTTCTATACTAACCTCATAGCCTCTTCTGGTAAGCTTTTCTGTTATACTCTCCACTGTTTTAACCCTGGATTTTATATGCTCTATTGGGTTGCGTTTATGAATAATCATAAACTCCTCGTTTAATATATTGAGCTTTGTCTGTACCTCATCTAATGCAAATTTATATATTAGAAGACATGCTCTCCAGTCTGCGATATTTAAAGATACATCTGGTTCCATATAATCCCCCTGAACTGCTTTAGTTTTTGCTTTGTCCCTCATATTATATTATATAGATTTTCCAATACAGTTCAAACAAATAATTAAGTAAAAGAAAAATTATACCAGGAGTGTTTTCAATAAAACCATAGACACCCCTGGTATAAAACTCATCTAATATTCCTTTCCCTTCGTTTTATGGATGAAAAATCAATCCATAACAGTATTCTCTGTAGAAGCTTCATTTTATCACCTCATGTATATTATCTCCACATAAAGAACAATATACACAGGTCATCAAAAAATTGCCTTATCTATTCTTTCCTTGTTAACCCTTATGGCAAACTCCCTTTCCTCATCAGTCATATTCCTAAGCACAAAACGTGCAGACCTTATTATAACCTCCTTCAGGTTTTCAAAGGCTTCGTCCTCTATTTTTACCCCATCGTGCAGCTTTTCCATCCAGTTTATTACATTCTGCAGAAATAGCAGCGGATTTTTCATCTCTGCTATGTCTATGTATGTGTCTACCTCGCTTGCTCCGACCTTAAGTTCCTTTAAATAATCGTAGCATTCGCTGTCACAGCATGCATAAAGCTGGCTTATATCCCCTGTATTCGTGTTTTCTACCTGTACAATTAATCCGCCCTCTTCAATAGTAAGTATATCCCTCTTGCAGCTTTCACATTTAATTGGTTCAGTGCCTTTTCCCATAATATCCCTCCTATAAGGCTATTAATTCTGTATGAATCAATAAATTCCTTCTTATAGGACTGAGTTTCATATTATAGCTTCATAGCCATATGGTCTGTCAATAATACAGCATTGGCAGGGAAGCCTTCTCAAACTCCATGCCATATAAAGGTCCCCTGAAGAACCTATTAGGTTGAGTACCATAATAGCGGAGCCCCATATACCAGGTAGAAGTGTGCATAGAACTGATATAATGGTTACTGGAGCAAGCAGAAGAAGAAGAAACCTGTTTCTTAATATAGGCTTTCCAGTAACCTCCATAGTATATGCATAAACCACTTTAAAGCCGTATACGGGCCTTCCTCCATATATCTTATAGAAGGCTCCATGTATCACCTCATGTACAGCAGTAATTGGAATCAGCACCAGTATCACTACAATAAAGTAGCTAACAATAGGTATTGGTGTAGGCAGAAAAGCCATCTTAGATGAAAAAAATATTTCATCTATATTTATGATGGTCCTGTACATAGCTGCTGCAAGCCCTGCGGATATAAGGAAGCTTTTAATCTGCATAGAAGAGCTTATTCTAAAAATCATACAAACCACCTCTGTAACAGTATTTGTATGATTTTGAAAATTATTCTCCCGTTTTGGAACTATTTTCTTTCTTTGGTTCTCTTCCCCTTGCCCTCCTCCTGGAAAGCCTTACTGCTCCGTAGGCTCCACCTACAATAATGATTATCACCAGTATATTTGAGACAAGGAATATTATCATCCTTTGTATAAAGAGTATTAATCCTACTGTTGTATTGGTAAAGCCCTTCTTCATGGCTCTGAAAAACTCACTTCTGCCTATAACGCTTCTCTTACTGTCACTAACTATAGTCTTTTGAGCTATGTCTATCTCTATGGTGGAATATTGCACCCTGCTATCCCAGGACTTTTTTAGTGCCTCCAGGGACTCTATGTCTCCCCTTATGTCATAAAGCCTCTTCTGTACACTGAGTATATCCTCAACAGTAGAAGCCTTTTTCATAACCTCAAGTATCTGTGCTTCCTCCGCCTTAAGATTTGTAAGACGGGCGTCATTATCCACATAATCATCAGTAATGTCCTTGGTACTTTTCTGGGAACGGGTAATATCAAATTCGTCGTTTAGAGAATCAACAACCTCCTGACCTTCCTTAGATGGAATCCTGATTACAATGTATCCGGAATACTGGTTGACCTCCTCAGATTCAACATATCCCTCTGCCTGGACGCATTTATCTCTTATCTTATCTACAGCCTCACTTATGTTTTCGCATTCAAGGTCTATCCCATAGCTAATAATAACCATCTGCTGGGATTGGATAGCAGTATCTTTATTAGTATTTTCAGAATCTGCTTTGCCACTTTCATAGCTGGCCTTGTTTTCAGGAGCACTTCCTCCAGATGAGTTTGAATCTGCACGCGAGCTTTTCCCTCCTCCACATGCAGAAAAAACAACCATTGCTGCCAGTATACATACCAGTACTATCCTTTTCATAAAACCCCTCCTTATATCCTTAGACATTAATGGCTTCTTTTTTGTTTCAATGGAGCAAAAGAATTTTTTCATAATCTGTAATTGTATTTGAAAGTCTTTTTATAGATGCGGCCTCCATGGAGTTGTCATAACTACTGATAAGCTCCCTGCATTCCTTAAGCTTGCACATACAACCAAGCTTTATAAGCTCGGTAGACTTTTTTATTATGAGCGCGTAACAGATATATTTTTCACACTCACTAAGCCTTCCAGTGTAATAATATATATATGCCAGAATTTGAAGCACCTCATATTCGTACCGTTCCTCACTATAGTAAACGTTTATTATTTCCTCGCAGAAATAATATAGCCTTCCGCTATATGCTGCATTTATAAGTCTCATGTGGTCCATACAGGCTTTATTGTCTAATGCCTGCCTTACATACTTTATACACCTGCTGTCCCCTGTTTCCAGAAGCAGCTGTGAAAACTTCTCAAGTAACGACTCACTGCATATCTGCCTCCTGGTTCCTGAAAAATACTCATACATATGGAGAAGCTCCGTGTAACCAAGGCCCTTGAGGCTGATTATAAAGCTTCTTATTGCTTCCCTGGACATGGATGAATCCAACAGGATACAACAAATACCCATCATAGAATAGTGCTCATCTTTCATAAGTGCTGAAGATGATATTTCGGAAAGACACCTTGCGTAACCTTTAGAATGAAACAAGCTATCTGCAGCAGCCTTGTTACATTCCTCTCCCTCTAGAATGCCTGCGTATTCCCCAACCCTGCTCCACATTTCCATATGCCTGTAAAAGTCCACCATAGTCTCATCCACAAGCTTCTTTGTCATAGAAAGATTTTTTTTCAGGTATTCCCCTATTTCCTCATGGCTGCAGCCTGATAGATAAAGGCTTCTGCATACCCTCAGCGTTAGCTGTCCTTCCTCCTGTTTTTCCAGGGCACATAGCTTGTAATAATCTGCGGCCTTCCTGTATTCTTCAATGGAGTATAGAGCCTCTGCCATAATCCGCCAGCTGCGTATTCCCTGATAGTCTGATAACTCCCTGAGCTCCTCCCTCCACTTAACCTTCCAAAGCCTTTCAAGGCAGTAGATGCATCCTTTATCGTCCCCAAGCTCCTTGCAGATAACAGCTCCTATGTAATAAAGCTCTCTATTATCAGGATAGAGGCTTATTGCCTCTTCAACCGCTGCTTTTCCCTCTCCGAAGCGTTCTCCTGCTATGAACGCCCAGGATATATCTCTATATAACAGGGCTGAAGGTTCAATCTCCCCTGACTCGTATATTTTTTTATATGTGCTACAGGCATCATTATATTGTCCCAGCAGGTAATAGCATTCTGCAAGAATATACTCATCTCTCCAGTCAAGGCTCATGCCGTAGTCCTCTGATTCTTTGATTATCCACTGCTTAATAAATTCTTTTTCATTATCATATGCTCCAGTTATGCAAAGTCCACTGCTGCCAGCACCCTCTATGTCCTCAAGCTGGTACCTGCCTTTAAGACATTTACCCTTTATGAAAACCCTTACCTGCCTTGATTTTACTTTACCCTCGTACCTATTTTCAAATACATTTGCATAATATGCCTCGCATCCCTCCACAAGCTTGAGAGTATTATTTTCCAGATTAATGCTCTCACCAGCCCTTAAAAAAACAGCATACTCTCCAGATATATACTCCATACATTCGTTTATAAGCTCACCATAGCCTTTTAACAGGAAAGAGGCAGCAAGCACACTTCCTTCTCCCTGCTTCACTATGGTATAGCCTTCCTCACTTATTTTAAGTATGACAACTTCCTCTGCAAAGCCTAAAGCCTGCTTAACGGTTTCATCAAATTTCTCACCATCATAAGCCATGATAATAGATGATACCATAATCTTCCTCATATTTATTATTGATTCTGATATATATATATGCACCCTTATCACATTTTAAAATAATAAAAATAAGGGGTCCGGCTTATTGCCGGATGCCCCCATAATTTACTATTAAGCTTTCTCCAGGAATACCTTGTATGCCCTGTAGGTTTCGTATACATCTGCCTTGCTGGTAATTTCCCAAGGTGCATGCATGCTGAGCATCGGAACTCCGCAGTCTATTACCTCCATATCATAACCTGCAAGTATATAGGCGATTGTTCCGCCGCCACCCTGGTCTACCTTTCCAAGCTCACCTGTCTGCCATGTAATGCCATTCTCGTTGAATATGTCCCTTAACGCTCCTACATACTCAGCGTTGGCATCATTGCAGCCGCTCTTTCCTCTGGAGCCTGTATACTTTGCAAAGGCAATACCCTTCCCAAGATAAGCCGCATTGTACTTTTCATTTACACTTTGGTAGGTTGGATCCACTGCTGCAGTAACGTCAGAGGAAAGCATCCTTGAGTTTGTAAGCGCTCTTCTTAGCTTCAGCTCGCTGTAGCTTCCTGCAAGCTCCATAACCTCAGCAACAGTATTCTCGAAGAATCTGGACTGCATTCCAGTTGCTCCAATGCTTCCTACCTCTTCCTTATCTACAAAAAGCACTACATTGGTCTTTTCAGGCTTTTCAACCTCCATAACAGCCCTGAGAGATGTGTAGGCACAAACCCTGTCATCATGGCCATAAGCCATAACCATGCTCCTGTCTAATCCCACATCCCTTGATTTTCCTGCAGGCACAACCTCAAGCTCTGCAGTAACAAAGTCCTCTTCATCTATTCCATACTTTTCGTTTAGGAGTCTAAGAATGTTCATCTTAACCTTGTTTTCCTTTTCTCCCTCCTTAAGAGGAATGCTTCCAAACAGTATATTTAGATCTTCACCCTCTATGGCCTTTGACAGCTTCTTTTCATTCTGTTCTGCTGCCAGATGAGGCAGAAGGTCGGTTATGTAAAGAACCGGATCTCCTTCATCCTCTCCTATTACAACATTTAGCTTTTCTCCGCCCTTTTTAATGATTACACCATGAAGTGCCAGAGGAAGGGTCACCCACTGATATTTCCTTATCCCACCATAGTAATGGGTCTTAAGCAGTGAAAGTCCCAGCTCCTGGTATAGTGGGTTTGGCTTAAGGTCAAGCCTTGGAGAATCAATATGTGAGCCTACAATGTTCATGCCCTTCTCAATTGGGCTTTTTCCAATTATAAACATAGCCACTGTTTTATCCATGTTTACAGCATAAACCTTGTCTCCATGCTTAAGCTTGGAGTTGCTTTCTATTAAGCTCTTAAGGTTCTTAAAGCCGGCTTTCTCTGCCAGCCTTATAATCTCTGCTGCAGCCTCCCTTTCTGTTTTTGAGGCATCCAGAAACCTCTTATAGCCCTCGGAAAAAGCCATCAGCCCGGAAAGCTCTTCCTCAGTAAGTTTGTCCCATACTAGCCCATATTCCTTAGTAAGACTTTTTTGATTTGAATCTTTCATCAATATTCACCCCCATTGGTTTTTTGTTTGTTGCTATAAATGTCATTGCCTAAAGTATATCTTACAGCAATTTAAGCCGATGAGCAATTAAAACCACTCCTTTTTTTTGAAGAATATAAACATTGCTGATGATATAAAAAGCAATAGCCCTAGTATGCCTATGTATCCATATCTAAGATTATATTGAGGACAGGCAAAGAACAATCCAAAAAGCTGTACAAGAAGGGATAGGGAACCGAAGAATAATGAAACTGCCGTAAACAGCTTCATAAAGTCATTGGTTTTATTGGCCATCTCAGTTTCAAAGGCCTCTCTTACAAGCACAATATATTGAACAAGGCTTTCCATTGAGAACATAAGCTTATCAATTTTAGCATTTATCTGCTTGAGGTACTTTAACTGATCCTTATCTATTAGGCTGTTGTCGTTACACATAAGATTATCTCCTATGTACCTTAAGGGTGTTATACACCTTCTTAAAGTATGTACCTGATGCCTAAGGTGTATCAGGGCAGATAAGAACTGCTTATCAGGTTTTTTTATAATATGTATCTCCAGGGCATCTGCTGCATTCTCTAGCTTGTTTATTATCTCATAATCACTTTGTACCAGCTTATCAAGTATACAGTAAAGCAGCCTGGCAGGATTCTTGTCCTTCAGCAGGAAAATTCCTGCTTCTCCAAGCATAAGCTGCTGCAGCTGTGAGATAATGGCAACCTCCTTCTTGGATACAGTAACCACACTGCTTTTGGTAATATATATGTTAAACTCATCAGGATATACCGAACCATTATCGTACTTTAATGCATTAAGTACAAGAAAGGTATATTCCTCAAAAAAGTCAACCTTTGCAAGCTGGCTTTGGCTCTGGCATTCTTCTATGGTATCCTCCTGAAAGTTAAAAAAAGCGGAGTTTATCCTTTTAAGCTCTCCAGGACAAAGATTAATCCAGTAAAGCTCTCCACCTGAAAGATCAACCTCATCCTCCTTTATTTCATCTATGCTGCTATCAATTTTTAATATTTTCATTAAATCACCAGTATTATGTTCCCCTTTTAGTAGGAATATATAAATAATGACGGCACCTTTCATTTAAGGTACCGCCGTATATTAATTTCTAAACTTTTTAGGCTTCTGTTCTGGCCTCGCGTGCTTAATCCCCTTAAGCTGGGACTCCAGGCTTTCCTTCATAGCCTCAACATAAAGCTGCCTCAGCTGCTTCTGTTCCTGCTGCTCAGCTTCTGTAAGGCCTTCCTTTCTCTGCTTTTTTGCAAGTTCATTTATCCTGTTAATCTGTTCCCTTGTAACCATGTAAAATACCACCCTTTATTTTAAAGCTCTTTTTTCATTATATATGTTCACCCTATTATTTTATAATAATTCATGTACAAATAAAAGCACTATTTTTGTAATAAATGACTGCAGTTTTATGTACTAATAGTATAATGGTATTATTAAAAATAGGTAAATTCTAGCTGCATAAGGAGGTTTATTATGAGTAAAATTGCAATAATTGGAGGAACAGGCGTATACTCACCAGAGCTTTTTACAGATGCCACCACTATGTCAGTGCAGACCCCATACGGAGCTGCATCAATTCTTAGGGCATCCTATAAGCACAATGAGGTATTCCTGCTGGAGAGACATGGCGCAGGCCACACCACCCCTCCACATCAGGTTAACTATAGGGCTAACATCTGGGCCCTTAAAGAGCTTTCTGTTGATAGGGTAATAGGAACTGCTGCTGTGGGCTCCATGAATACTTCCATGCCCCCAGGATCCTTTGTGGTGCTTTCAGATTTTATGGATTTTACAAAATCAAGGACTACTACCTTTTTTGAAAACAACAAAGGTGTGGTACATGTGGATATGACTGAGCCCTACTGCCCACAGGTAAGAGAAGCTCTTATATCGGCATGCAGGAAGCTTTCACTTCCCTTTTCACCTGAAGGTGTATATGCATGCTTTGAAGGCCCACGTTTTGAAACAAAAGCGGAAATCAAAATGTTCCAGTCTCTTGGAGCAGATGTGGTAGGAATGACAAATGTACCAGAGGTAGTGCTGGCAAAGGAAGCAAATCTTTGTTATGGAACAGTAGCCATGGTAACCAACTTCTGCACCGGAATCTCAAAGACTCCTCTCTCTCACCATGAGGTCCTAAACACCATGCAGTCCATGTCAGATAACATCAGAAGCCTTATACTTCTTGCAGTAGATGAAATGAGTACAACCCGGAGATGTTCATGCAGTACCTCTGTAAATCAGAACCTTATATAGCACATATTAAAGCCTGCCCATATATTAAGGCTTAACTTATACTCTCAGAAAATAATAAAAAACATCTGCTTAATGCAGATGTTTTTATTTGGTAGTCCTATGGGGAATCGAACCCCAGTTTCCGCCGTGAGAGGGCGACGTCCTAACCGCTAGACCATAAGACCATATATTGGTGACCCCGTGGGGACTCGAACCCCAGTTACCGCCGTGAGAGGGCGATGTCCTAACCGCTAGACCACGGGGCCAGCTGACATTTAATAGTTTACCATAATTATAGAAAATGTCAATACTTTATTTTATACTTTTTTTCTGTCATTTGTTTCCTACTTGTATGCATCAATCAGAAGCCCTCGTAGCTCCTCAATTTTTTCTGCAAGCTGCATGGTTTCCTTCTGCTGCTCGATTACCTCACGGGTAATCTCGTCAAGCTTCCTGTTGATTATTTCAATTCTTGTATGTACGCCATAATCAAAAGGACCTGTTTCTTTTTTAAGTACATATGCATTCTTCACAACATAGGCAAGATACTCCTGTATCTGCCTTCTATATTCCCTGGCATCCTCCACGCCTCTTGTCATGATAAGCCTTTTACCGGCTCTGTCTATTTTCTTCATCATCTCTTCGAACTGCTGCTGGGACCTTTCCTTATTTGCCATATCCATGGTTGCGGAAAAGTCCTGCCCTTTGCTGTGAACTCTTTCAGTACTCTCTGGCTTGCTTAAAGCTGTCTTGCTTCCCAAACTGCTTACCTTCAATGGCATGCTACTGCTCCCCCTCTTCTCTATTACCTCTATTCTCTCATAGTTTGATCCCTACAGCATAGCCCCTATACAATATTTCTAAGCTCAAATTTCTTTTTAAATTTGAACTTTTTCATTCTTTATAGTCCTGGCGTTATTTTAAAGTGCAGCTTTGCTACATCCGAAAGAGCCTCCTGCCCATATCTGCTAACAAACTCCTTTGCTGCTGATACAGTCATAGCTGATGCTCCCTTAGGGAAGCTCATGCCATACTTTTCTTCAAGCTCCAGCATTCTCTCTACAAACTCATTTCTTGCAAGTATGCTGGCAGCTGCAACCACCACATTTTCCTCTGCCCTATGTCTCTGCTCCAGATGTATCTTCTGTCCCTTTTCCATCAGTGCATTCTGTATAAGCTCGGGATTGCCAAACTGGTCAGATAATGCAAGAGAACAGTTTGTATCGCTTAATATGTTTTCAATAACCCTTGCATGCCCCCAGGCTAGAAGCTTATTAAGGTTACCTGTCCTTGCATATAGCTCGTTATATCTTGGGTTTTCCACAACCACTATTTCATGCCTGCAAAGCTTTTTTATCTCCTCTGCCATAAAAGCTATCCTTGAATCCTTAAGCTTTTTACTATCCTCTGCTCCAAGCCTTCTAAGCTTCTGCTTTTCCTCAGGGCCTGCATACACCGCAGCTATAACAAGAGGTCCAAAATAGTCCCCTTTTCCTGACTCATCAGTTCCAATAAGGGGATTTCCCTCTATTTCTGACTGAGCATCACTGCCACCCTCTATACCATGCTCCAGCTGACTGCCCGTTTTTGCGTTGTGATTGTATAGGGCATCCATTATAGCCTGTGATGCCTGAGGATTCCTTACCTGAGAAAAGTCTGGCTTCACGCCGTTCTTCTTGCTGTCATATATCCTTATAGTATGTACAGCACCTCCAATTTCCGCAGCAAACTGCAGTCCATAGTTTATTTCCTTATAGCTGCTGACCTTTATATCATGTGCCTCAAGCCTTTCCTTAAAGCAATTGTAGCATTGGTACTTATCCTTGTATTCCATCACAGCCTCCTGTTATCCTATGCTATATTCTAAAATTCACAAATAACCTATAACTATTTTACCATTTTTTTATACTATTGCATCATATATAAAAAACTTCCCTTTACCTGATTACTCCATCTCCTGTAAAGGGAAGCATTATATGCTGTTGAGTTGATTCTAGACTCTTATTCCGCTTCAAAACACACGAAATCACCATCATTAAGTATATCGACAAAAGTATAATTTTCTCTATATAACATTAGGTCTGTTTTACAAAATATACAAAAAACTAATCAAAGGCAGTAAGGAGTGCTATCCTTGCCGCCTTTGATTTTTATATCTCCATTATTATAGGTAATATCATTGGCTTTCTCTTTGTTTTTTCATACAGGTATTCCCTAAGGTCATCCCTTATACCTGATTTAAGCACAGACCATTCTGTAACCTGGTTGCCAAGGCTTTTCTCAAGATGCTTCCTGACAATCTCCCTGGCTCCTTCCATCAAATCCTCAGATTCCCTTACATAAACGAAACCCCTGGATATGATGTCTGGTCCGGCTATAACAGTGCCTGAATCCTTTTCTATGGTAACTACAACTGTCAGTATTCCATCCTGGGAAAGATGCTTTCTGTCTCTTAGTACAATGTTTCCTACATCTCCCACTCCAAGTCCGTCTACAAGCACCTGTCCTGAGCTTACAGAACCGTTAAGCCTTGCGCTATCACGTCCTACCTCCAGTACCTGGCCTACGTCAGATATGAATATGTTGGACTCCTGTATTCCTATCTTCTGTGCCAGCATGGAATGTCTCTTAAGATGTCTGTATTCCCCATGAACAGGCATAAAGAACTTAGGTCTTGTCAGCGTGAGCATAAGCTTAAGCTCCTCCTGGCAGGCATGCCCTGAAACATGTATGTCGGCAATGGACTCATATACAACATTGGCACCCTTTTTGAAAAGCTGGTTAACTACCTTTGATATAAGCTTTTCGTTTCCAGGTATTGCTGAGGCAGAAATAATAATCAGGTCATCCTTCATTATTTCAACCTTCTTGTGCTCTGACGCAGCCATTCTTGACAGAGCTGACATTGGCTCTCCCTGGCTTCCTGTAGTTATAATGACTATCTTCTCAGGTGGATATTTATGAATATCATCTATACTTATCAAAATCCCATCAGGGAAATCTAAATATCCCAGGTCAGCTGCAACCTCTGCGATGTTCTCCATGCTTCTTCCACATACAGCAACCTTTCTTTCGTACTTCATAGCAGAGTATATAATCTGCTGTACACGATGTATGTTGGATGCAAAGGTAGCCACAATTATTCTGCTTTCTGCATCTGCAAATATCCTATCAAAGGTCTCTCCAACTGTCCTCTCAGACATTGTATAGCCAGGCCTTTCAACGTTGGTGCTGTCAGACATAAGCAGAAGCACACCGTGCTTGCCAAGCTCTGCAAGCCTTGCAAAATCCATCACCTTGCCATCTATTGGTGTGTAATCCACCTTAAAATCTCCTGTATGAAGCACTACTCCAAGTGGTGTGTGGATGGCAATAGAGCATGCATCTGCTATACTGTGGGTATTCTTTATAGCCTCAATCTTAAGGTCACCCATATTAAACGTATCACCAGGCTTAAATTCTATGAGCTGGGAATCCTTCAATATACCATGCTCCTTCAGCTTAGTCTGTACGATACCAAGGGTAAGCCTTGTGCCATAAACCGGCACGTTAATTTGCTTTAATACGTAGGGAAGCGCTCCTATATGGTCCTCGTGACCATGGGTAAGCACAATTCCCCTTACCTTCTCCCTGTGCTTTATGAGATAGGATACATCTGGTATAACCATGTCTATTCCAAACATATCATTTTCCGGAAACATGGAACCACAGTCAATAACAATAATATCATTTTTATATTCTATTACTGTCATATTTTTTCCAATCTCATTAAGCCCTCCTAGAGGTATAACTTTTATTTTTTCTTTTTTGTTCAAGTAATCCTTTCCTCCTTTAGTTAGTGTATATATTACCTATAATGGATTTCTAAGTCATTAAGCACATATATGGGAAAAATAAATTCTTCCCATATATGTAACCAAGCTCAATCAATACTATTTTAGGTTTATGGTTTGCATTATTTAAATAATATTCTTCCCTTTATTTTAAAATATACCCTGTATTTAAAATTCGGTATTATTTTTTCTGCTGCTCGATTTTATGTCTGCAATTTGAACAATAGCCAAAGAATTTAACACTGTGGTTAGTCACTTCAAAATCATACTTTCTGCCTATAGTTTCCTCCAGAAGCTCAAGAAGGTCGTCCTCAACCTCCTCAACCGAGTTACAGTTCAGGCATATAAGATGGTGATGCTGGTGGTATTCATAATTATGTACCAGCTCATACCTGTTGCATCCATCATCAAAGTTCATCCTGCACACGGTCCCTATCTTTTCAAAAAGCAACAGCGTTCTATATACAGTTGCCAGACCTATTTCAGGGCAGTTCTTTTTTACTATATCATAAATCTCTTCTGTGGAGAGATGCTTTCCTTCGTTATCAATTATGGCATCCAAAATTGCTCTTCTCTGGGGGGTGAGTTTATATCCATGATTCTTCAACTGTTCCTTTAATGATCCTATATCTTCTTTTAACAGGTTTCTCATGGCTGCACCTCCGATTAAATATACAGTAATAGAATTCTCATTTGCAAAGTGAATTTTAAATTCATATTATGTACAATAATGCCTAAACTCTAGTTTACGCCTATATCCTTATATTGTCAATACATGCTCAATTGATAGAGATTATTATTTATCCCTATCAAAAGGCTTTAAAAAAGGGATATGCCAACGGCATATCCCTGTCACATGCTCCTATTCCTCGTCGTCGTCTTCTTCTTCCTCGTCCCATTCTCCGTCTTCGGATTCCATCCATTCATCATAGGCTTCTGCAACCTTATCGAACTCATCATCATCTTCGATGGTTGTTAATATTTCCTCGCCCTCATCGTTGGTATCCAGCTTTAATACAACTGCATCCTCGTCCTCTTCTCCTTCTACCGGATAAAGAACATAATATTCATTTCCTTCAACCTGGAGAACAGTTACTACTTCGAACTGCGTTTCCACACCATTCTCATCTGTAAGTACCAATACGTTATCGTTATTTTCCATACGTACACCTCAATTCTATATTATACAGTAATTGTAATGTTTACACTAATTATTGTCAACGGTGTGTTTCTATTTATTAACACTATCGAGGTAGGTCTGAAGTATGAAGCTGGCAGCAACCGTATCCACCACCTGCTTCCTCTTAGCCCTGGATAGGTCTGCCTCCAGAAGCACCCTTTGGGCGGCAGAGGTTGTAAACCTTTCATCCTGGTATATTATCTCCATATCCACCCTTTTTTTTAGCTTATTACAAACCCTGTCAACCTCCTCACACATAGGTCCAGGAGTGTTATCAAGTTTCCTGGGATATCCTGCCACTATTTTTTCAACCCCGTATTCCTCTATAAGGGCAACTATTTCGGTGATATCCTTCTTAATATTCTCTCTTCTTATTGTTTTTATTCCCTGAGCAGTAATTCCAAGAGGGTCACATACTGCCACCCCTATAGTTTTAGAGCCGATATCAAGGCCCATAATCCTCATGTGCATCTCTCCTATACTATTTTAATGTAGAAATTAGGGCAATGTGCAGAGCAGTATCCACAAAGCAGGCACTTATCTTCATCAACCTGTGCCTTGCCATCTGCCAGGCTAAGTGCTCCTGCCTGGCATGCCTCCGCACAGTGTCCACAGCCCTCACACCACTCCTCTATGAGCAGTCTCTTGCATCTTCCCTTAACCCTTGACAAAAGCTCCTTGGAAATCTGTCTTCCTTCGAAAGCAGCTATGTCAGCATCCACCTCATCTATTGTCTGCATTCCCATGGCTATTGAATGGATATATGGATTAGAAAGAACGAAGTCCATGCACTCCTTATAAGATTTGAGCAGATTTCCACCTCCTAGAGGCTTCATTGAGTATATACCCTTTCCAGCCTCATATGCCTTCCTTATGGCATTTCCCATATCCTCTGCAGTACCATCCATGATTCCAAGGCCGTTTTTATTATATAGAGGGTGTATTACCTGTATCTCAGGTATAGAGGCTATGGCATCCACCACTTCAACAGCATGGGTGGATACCCCTATAGCGTCAATTATTCCCTGCTTCTGTGCATCCTGCAGGTATCTTATGGCATCTTTGTGGCCCTTAAGCGTAAGCCTGCTTTCCTGCTCATGAAGAGAGAATATGTTTATCTTCTTTACCCCCATTGCCTCACAAGCTTCAGCAACACTCTCCTTCATTCCCTCATAGGTATAGTCATAGGATTTACAGGATATAATTATGTCCTTGTTTTTAGTGAGCTCCAAGGCTCTTTTTATATAGGGATAGGTTTTATAAAGCTTAGCAGTATCTATGAAGTTAACACCTCTGTCAAATGCATAAGCTATAACCTTAGCTCCTTCTTCAATGCTCAGATTTGCCTGAAGGGGTCCTACTGTAAGCCCTCCAAAGCACAGCCTTGATACTATAATATCGGTATCTCCCAGCTTCACCTTCTGCAACCTTATCTCCCCCTGACTAAAGATAAAGACGGCAAGGCCTGCCGTCTTTTTAAACATTTATTAATACAACGAGTATATGCTACTCCTCTTCAAGGTAGCTTTTAATAAGCTCCTCCAGGATTTCATCCCTTTCCAGCTTGCGGATTAATGCTCTTGCATTTTTATGGTTTGTTATATATGTTGGATCCCCAGACAATATATAACCTACAAGCTGGCTGATTGGATTATATCCCTTTTCCTTAAGTGCCTCGTAAACTTCCTTTAAAATTTCTCTGGACTTATTTTTACCTTCCATTTGAAACTTAAACTGCATTGTACCTTCATGACGTTCGGTCATATAACCAACCCCTTCTCTGCATGTATCTCCTGCTTATAATATACCACTTTGGTAAATTTAAAGCAAATATCAACTGTATTTTTATATCTGATATTACTTAATCATTTCCCCAATGATATTGTATGCTGCATCAATTGCTTCCTGAGCCTTTGAAGGATCCTTTCCTCCTGCCTGTGCCATATCAGGCCTTCCTCCACCGCCGCCTCCGGCAAGCTTTGCAATAGCCTTTACGATATTTCCTGCATGGGCACCTGATGCGACAGCATCCTTGCTAGCCATTACTATGAATATAACCTTGTTATCCATTGTGCTACCAAGCACAATTACGCTCTTCCCAAGCTTATCCCTGAGCTTGTCACCAAGGTTTCTTAAGCCCTCAGCATCCAAATCCATAAGAGCTGATGCTACCTTTACTCCCTTTATATCCTTTACATTCTTAAGAATGTCATCAGCAGCACCTGCTGAAATGGCTGATTTCATGGACTCTATTTCCTTTTCTTTTTCCTTCAGCTCATGGAGCAGGGACTCAGACCTTCTTACCAAGTCCTTCGTATTGGTCTTAAGCACTGCTGCTGCCTCATCTAATGTGTTCTCCAAATCCTCCATGTAGGCAAGTGCACCTGTACCGGTTACAGCCTCAATCCTTCTTACTCCTGCTGCCACTCCACTTTCAGATATTATCTTAAACAGTCCTATGGAGGAGGTGTTCTTAACATGTATTCCTCCGCAAAGCTCCATGCTGAAGTCTCCAGCCTTTACTACCCTGACAGTATTTCCATATTTTTCTCCAAACAGAGCCATAGCTCCCATTTTCCTTGCCTCATCTATAGAGGTTTCAACTGTTACAACCTCCATTGACTTCATAGCTTCATGGTTTACAAGCCTTTCAACCTTTCTTATATCGTCCTTGGATATAGGCTCAAAATGTGTAAAGTCAAATCTGAGCTTCTCAGGGGTAACCAGTGAACCTGACTGCTCTACATGGCTGCCCAGCACCTTCCTTAAGGCTGATTGAAGCAGATGGGTTGCAGTATGGTTTCTGGATATATCAGCCCTTCTTTCCTTATCTACAAGAGTCTGAACCTTATCTCCTGTACTTAAGGTTCCCTTTACAACCTTGCCTATATGGAGAAGCTTTCCGTTGGCGCTCTTCTTGCAGTCCTCAACCTGTATCTCTCCATTTTTTCCTCTGAGGATTCCATGATCTCCTACCTGGCCTCCCATTTCAGCATAAAAGGAGGTGTTGTCAAGTATTACGGATACCTCTTCACCCTCGCTGCAACCTTCCACTACCTGGCCGTCCTTTACTATTACAAGAACGCTGCCTTCTGCTTCAGTGCCATCATAGCCCTTAAACTCTGTACTCACATCTCCGCCTAAGGTAGCATATACATCAATATCCCTACCCATGTAATTGGTTTCCTGACGGGCAGCTCTGGCTGTATTCCTCTGGATTTCCATTTCCTTCTTAAAGCCATCCATATCGAGATCCATATCATTCTCCTCAAGTATCTCCTGGGTAAGCTCTGTTGGAAAGCCATAGGTATCATAAAGCTTAAATGCCTTCTCGCCTGAAAGTACCTTTTCTCCATTAGCCTTCATATCCTGAACAAAGCCATTCAGTATTCCTATGCCTTGGTCGATGGTCTCATCGAACCTTTCCTCTTCTATCTTTATTACCTTCTTAATATAGTCCTTCTTCTCCAAAAGCTCAGGATATGCACCCTTGGAAATAGCTATAACCTCATCACACAGCTGATAAAGGAAGGCATCGTTTATTCCAAGGAGCTTACCATGCCTTGCAGCCCTTCTTAAGAGCCTTCTTAATACATAGCCCCTTCCCTCATTGGATGGAAGTATTCCATCAGATACCATAAAGGTAACGCTTCTTATATGGTCTGTAATTATTCTTAATGAAACGTCCTTGGCTGCATTCTGGCCATATCTGCAGCCTGCAGCCTGGCATACCTTGTCTAATATATGCTTCATTGTGTCTATTTCAAAAATAGTTCTTACACCCTGCATTACAGTAGCCAGCCTCTCAAGGCCCATTCCTGTGTCGATATTAGGATTGGCCAGCCTATTATAGGTACCACTTTCGTCCTTGTCAAACTGGGTAAATACAAGGTTCCATATTTCCACAACCCTGTCCTCGTCTCCAGCCTTTTCGAACTCCTCCACTGTTCTTATTGGACCTTCTCCCCTGTCAAAGTGTATTTCTGAGCAGGGTCCGCAGGGTCCTAAGCCATGCTCCCAGAAGTTATCCTTCTTACCAAGCCTGAATATTCTTGCAGGATCAATGTCTGTGGTACTACACCATAAATCATAGGCCTCATCGTCATCCAGATATATGGTAGCAAAAAGCTTATCCTTAGGTATTCCCAGAACCTCTGTTACAAACTCCCAGGCCCACGGAATGGCTTCCTTCTTAAAATAATCCCCGAAGGAGAAGTTGCCAAGCATCTCAAAGAATGTGGCATGCCTTGAGGTTTTTCCTACGTTGTCTATGTCTCCTGTCCTTATACATTTCTGGCAGGTGGTCATCCTTTTGCTTGGAGGGGTCTCCTGCCCTGTAAAGTATGCCTTAAGCGGAGCCATTCCTGCATTTATAAGCAGAAGGCTCTTGTCATTTTTAGGAACAAGCGGGAAGCTTGCTGCCCTTAGATGCTCCTTGCTTTCAAAAAAGGAAAGATATTTTTCCCTTAATTCATTTACTCCCATGAATTCCATGCTAAAACCTCCATTTATAAAATTTTTCAAAAAATAAAAATCCCCATCCCAAAAGGGACGGAGAACATTTCCGCGGTACCACCCTGATTATCCAAAAGGATCGCCTCAAGTGCATTATAACGGATGCATCCGCGATGAACTACTACCATTTCGCACATCGGACTCTGGAGCTGCTTCGATTGCTCTCCTTAAAGGCTCGCACCAGCCGCCTTCTCTCTGAAAAGTAATCACAATCTACTATTCCCCTTCAATGTCTTTAGCATATTATACACACTATAAAGTTTATTTGTCAACTTAAACCATAGGTTTTAATGTAAGTTATTTATTCAACAAACATATCCCCTTTTATATCGGCTATATCATCAAAGGGGACCCTGGTATTTACTATTCTAAGTATCCTGCTTGATGTATTCATACCCGATACCATTCCCGTAACCTTCACATATTCTCCCTTTTGGAAGAATACCACAGTAACTATATCATTCAGCTGAAGCTGGTGAAGCTTCCAGTCCAGCTCATCCTTCAACTCCTCAGACAGGTCCATCTTAGGGACTATTATCCTCTCTCGCTCTCTTAGCACATCGCGGAGGCCTCTTAGGGCGTCAAAGGGCATAAACTGCTTGGCCCTGTCTGCCCTGTCCATCTTCATTCTTCTACTGGCCACTTTTATGTCCCCCTATCTGTCGGTTCCTTACTATAGCAGTCCCCTCCTCCTGAAGGTCCATACCTCTTATAATAGCATTATTTCCAAACTTTTTCTTCAGCTCCAGGGTTGCCTTCTGCAGCTTCCTATCCCTCTGCTCCTTTTCATGGTCTGTAAAAAAGTCGTACTGCTGGTAGGCCTCATCCATTACATTGTTGAAGCTAAGGTTAACACGTCTTATGGTAAGCTTCCTGTCGGCAATGCGACTGTATAGCTCTGTTACATATGGCATAATGGTACTGATGGAGCTTGTACAACTACCTAAGGAAACTGAGCCCTTGCCGCTTTTGACGCCCAGCTCATTGGAATAGCCCAGATACATGGTAATGGAGCCAGTTACAAGATGCTTTTCTACCAAATCCAGACATAAGGCATCCGTCATCTCCTTTACAATCAGGAGGCACTCCTTATAATTATAATCCCTTGAAAGCACCTGACCGCTTGATAAGGAGCTGGTTTTAGGCTCATATGCCTTTATATCCGTAATAGTGGTAGGCTCACGCCCCCAGGCATGGTCAATTAAAAGCTCCGCATCGATTCCAAACATACGGTAGAG
>JAEZLD010000042.1 GCA_023415335.1 Bacillota bacterium
CTTACCTTTGCTTTATATTTTCCGTAGAGCTCCAGCTCATCATCCTTTATATCAAGTGCTTCTGCTATCTCTACAATTGGCTTCATATTCGCTTCCTGTGCAATCTGTACATCTGTTTTCATATAATACTCCTCCTTTTACCTTGAGTTTACTAAATTCTATCACTGGTGTCTGAAAATGTCATCGTACTTTAAGCATGAAAAAAAGCTTAAATTTGATTGTTTTATACAAAGCAAATAATATAGGCCAGCACTGGTTAATTCCTTCAAGTGCTGGCTTTACCAACGTATATATAATATATTTAATCCATCACTGTTCCATATCCATTATCTTAAATGCTATCATAAGCTCCAGCCGTGTATCGGGATTGTTAAAATCCATACCCGTTATTTCACGAATTTTGTCTATTCTGTACAAAAAGGTATTACGATGCATATATACCTCATTTATGGTATGGGTTATGCTCAGGTTGTTCTTCAGGTAGCAGCGCAGCAGATACACATTATCCGTATCCTTCTGCTTATCATAATCCATCAGCCTTATAAGTCCTTGGGGGTAAAGTGCTCTTGCTATCTGCTTAGACCTGCATTTCATAATGAAGTTCTTCAGGCTGTAATCCTCATATTTAAAGCAAACATCAGCTTCTCTCTCCCTTGTACCTATACTAAGTGCAGCACATGCCTGCTGGTAGTAATAATACAGGTCCTTGAAATCCTCAAATTCTATGCTGATACCTGCAGCAAGGAGGTTTTTCTCCATAACAGGAAGAATGCTGTCTACAATCCGCTGCCTTGTAAAACCGGTACGGGTCAGGTTAAATACATAAACTATTTTCCCATCAAATATATAATAACACTCACTAGGCATGTCTATCGTAAGCTGCAATGCCAGGGCCTCTAATGTAGATTTAGGCTGTTCCTTTGATTTAAGCTGTATCGCAAGACAGAAAAATCTGTCATAACAGTTCCATTCAAATCCCTTAAGCACTGAGGTTATACGGTGTTCCAGTATGAACTCATGCCTCAGCAGGTTTTCCATAACAAAATCCAGGTCCTGAGGTCTATTAATCTGCTTAATGTTTTTTTCATTTATTCCTTTAAGTATATAGCTTCCAATAATCTGAATAATAGCATAATCCTTATCAGTAAATTCCTTAAGGACCTCACTTATGCTTAAGCGGGCTATGCAGCTCCCCTCCATCCTTAGGTTGTAAGTCATGGTCCGATATTTGATATCAGAATCAGTATTATTATAAATGAATGGAGCCTCTATATTCATAGTGTCTATATAATTCTTACTAGATAGCTGGCTGCTTATCCTCTCTAAGCTAAGGGACGAGTTGTCCCTTAAATCGTATTTCTGGCAATAATACCTGTACAGCTCTGAAGAATATTGGCTGGGGTGAGAAAACACACTAAACAAGCATTTAAAGCCTGAGCCCTGAAGATAGATAGGATTAGTAGTATATGTAAGGGAGATAAGCCCCAGTTCCTTTATGGAACGGTGGGCATCAATAACCTCCTGCATAGAATGCTGCCACTGGATGTACCTATTAAAAATGTCAATTACCATTTCAAATAATGTGAGTATTGGAATGTACTCGTCAGTATAAATGATGTTAAATGGCTCAGACATATAACACTCAGGAGGAGTACCTACACATATTATTGAAGGATGTCCAAAAAATTCAGGTACAGCTGGCAGGTCCTCTGCCCTTGCAATATACACAGCATTAGCCTTAAAAAGAGAGTTTCCCTTATGTAGCTTGGGTACCATAGCCGATATTACCGACGGTGAGTCCGTATAGAAATGCTTAAATTGTATCTGATCTAACTCTTCTTCGAAAATATACAAATTACTATACATATCAGAGCCTCCGAATTCCAATCATTATCAAATATTACTTAAAAGTGAACATTCCTATAGTATGTTATATTTATTTTCAATAAATTAGTAGCAATCTCCCTCATTATTAGTTTATCATTAATGAATTACAACATCTACATAACTATCACATAAAATCAGTAAATATTTTAGATTTTTGCAAAAATAAACAGGCTTACATGTACTGATTATTCAAACCCTTATGTAGCCTGTTACATAAATTATGAACTTTTTTGGTATATCAGCTATTTAGACTCCTTTCCTGCCTCTCTCAGAAGCTCCTCCAGCTTAGAAGTGCACCTTCCGCCATGGCAGCTTCCGCTTCCTGCCCCTGTAGCCTTCTGAAGTTTATCTAAAGTGTCTGCCCCTTCTGCAATAGCCTTCTTTATTGTTTCCCTGGAAATACCCTTGCACAGGCATACCTTAGTCAGCTTATCCTGCATTTCCTGACTCAGTTCAGTCATTTTTACTCCTCCCAATATCATATGATTTATTATATATACCCTATAATCAGTTTTGCTTTGTTTATGAAAGCCTTGTAATTTCTAATAAGTCTATCCTTCCACAATCCTTCTTTCCTCGTTCTACATTTTTATTAATATATCTAATAATATATTACCACAAATTTTAAATAAGCATTCATATATTTACCCTCTCTATCCCCTATGTTGTTGTTAAATTATTCATAAGATTGGTATAATAGACCTATAAGCTATTACTATATATGAAAGGGAGAAATATATGGACAGTGTAATTTCTAATCTTAAGCCAGACACAGTTTTTAAATATTTTGAAGAGATTTCAAAAATACCAAGGGGCTCTGGTAATGAAAAGGGTATAAGCGATTACCTGGTTGGTTTTGCAAAGGGCCTTGGACTTGAGGTGATTCAGGATGATGCCCTTAATATAATAATAAGAAAACCTGGTACTGCAGGATATGAGAATTCTCCTGGTGTAATACTGCAGGGTCATATGGATATGGTAAATGAGAAGAATTCCTCAACAGTACACGACTTTGAAAAGGACCCCCTTAAGCTGAGGGTTATAGATGATATGCTCTATGCAACTGACACTACATTAGGAGCTGATAATGGTATTGCTATTGCCATGGCAATGGCAATACTCTCCTCGAAGGATATACCCCATCCTCCAATAGAGCTTCTTGTAACCACTGAGGAGGAAACAGGTATGGGAGGCGCCATGAAGCTGGATATGTCTAAGCTGAAGGGACGCATGCTCATAAACATAGATTCAGAGGAGGAAGGAAAGCTGCTTGTAAGCTGTGCAGGTGGTATAAGAGTTCTTATGACTCTTCCTGTTAAAAGGGAAGACGTAAGGCCTGGCTTTAAGTCCTACAAGCTTATGGTAAAGGGTCTTAAGGGAGGCCACTCAGGAGCTGAAATAGACAAGGGCAGGGGTAACTCCATTAAAATTTTAGGCAGGGTTTTAAACGACCTTTGCTCAGCCTTTGATATACAGCTATCCTCCATAAGCGGAGGTTCCAAGATGAATGCCATACCCAGGGAAGCGGAGGCAGTGCTTTTGTTTGATTCCTCCCTTGTATCGAAGGTTAAAGAAAATGTTGCCCTATGGAACGGCATACTTATAAACGAGCTGCACACAGCCGACCCCGGCATAGCATTAAGCGTTGAGGAATGTGAATTGCCAAAGGATGCATTAAACAAAGAAAGCTGTCACAAAGCAATTGAGTGTCTTATGCTCATGCCCTGTGGCATAAAGACCATGAGCATGGATATAAAGGGTTTGGTTGAAAGCTCCAACAATTTAGGAGTCCTATTGACCAAGGATAACAGCATAGTTTATGAATGTGCCATCAGAAGCTCAGTTAAGAGCCTGAAATACGCCATATTAGAGGAGATTAAGCTTCTGGCAAAGCTTACAGGGAGCGCTATTGAAACCACAGGAGATTACCCCGAATGGCAGTACGACTCTAGTTCACCTATAAGGGAAGCCTTTGTCAGGGTTTATGAGAAGCTTTATGGTAAGGAGCCTGAAATATACGCCCTCCATGCAGGGGTTGAATGTGGGCTGTTTAAGGAGAAGCTTCCGGATCTGGACATGATATCCTTTGGAGTAAACCTGTATGATGTTCATACACCTGACGAGCACCTGAGCATACCTTCTACTGAGAGAGGCTATGAATACCTGTGTCAGGTACTTAAGGAGCTTAAATAGCTTTGATATAGAATCAGCCCGGAAAACTCCGGGCTGTTTTATTATTTTTTATAATGGAAGGAAGGCATAAGCTGAAGCTTAAAAAGGTTGACCTTGTGCAGATAGTCTATCCTATCCTTTTTCGATTTTTCAGGCTCTATACCCTCACGAATGTATCTATCCAGCTCTGCGTAAGTAAAGCCAAGCTTATCCTCATCTGTCTTTCCTGATAGTCCATCTGTAGGCGGCTTTTCAATAAATTTCTCAGGAAGACCTAAAGCTCTGCCTATAGACTTAACCTCAGTTACAGTAAAATAAGATATGGGGCTGAAATCCCCTACACTGTCACCATAACGGGTAGAATATCCCACATAGTCCTCAGAAAGGTTGCAGGTATTGGCTACGCGGCCGTTCCTTGACTGGGATACCGCATAAAGCACAGACATCCTTATACGGGCAGGAAGGTTGATTCTTGTCTGCTCAGATACCGTAAAGTTAGGTCCTATTCCTTTGTAGACTCCCTCCACTGCCTCCTTTATGTTTACAATTATGCTTTCAATTCCAAGAGTCAGGCACAATTCCTTTGCATAATCTATATCGCTCTGTTCTCCGTTTGGCATGAGTACTCCTATTACCCTTTCACGTCCTAGCGCTTTAACACACAAGGCTGCCACAACAGAGCTATCCTTGCCTCCTGATATTCCTATAACTGCGTTGCAGCCCTTGCCGTTCTCCTCAAACCAGTCTTTTATCCACTGAGCACACTCCTCAGCTGCATGCATTGGGTCAAATGAATATGGCACTGTCATTACCTCCTGCTTATTAAATATATGTATTAATTATACTTTTCTATTGCATTTTACTAATTATAGCATAAAGGATATTTTCTAACAACCACGGACGAGCATTACAGAATACATATGCTTGAAAGTAAACATGGTCAGCTTTATAATATAGATATTCATTTGGTATTTGTGGAGGTGCAGCATGGTTTACATATTGGAAAAAGGCAAGCTTAAGCTATCTAAAACCCATCATCCAGACACCTCTCTTGAGGGAAGGTATGTTGGAATATTCAGTATCTCAGAAATGCCTCAGATTTGCGAGGAATACGGCATTTCCAAAGGCCTTGTAGCTAAATCTGTTGGTCTGAAGTCTCCCCGGTTTGAAAGCCATGAGAGCCTAAACCTTATATGTATGCCTCTTATAGATTTTAAAAGCTCCCTGCTTCCCTTTGAAACCGTATATATATTCATGAAAAAGGAATGTCTAATATTCGCATGCACAGACATACAAAATCTGCTTAACATAATAAATGGGTTAGGAGCAGACGGCATGCCAGATACAAGCTTTGAAAAGCTGCTCTACGATTTCTTTGAAACTGTTATTACAAAAAACATAAAATATATGGATCACCTTGAGCAGAGAATTATAGACTTAGAGGATGAGCTGCTGGTTGATGACAGAAAGAAGGACTACATAGAGCGTATTGTAAAGCTCAGGAAAAGTCTTCTGGCACTGAAAAGGTATTATGAGCAGCTACTGGACATATTCAGCCTTATAGATATAAATGAGAACAACTTATTTTGCGCTGATACCCTGAAAGGCTTTAGGATACTTACAGGCAAGATAGACCGCCTTTATCACAGCGTAATAAACCTCAGGGACTATGTTACCCAGATAAGGGAAGCCTACCAGTCACAGGTAGACATAAGCTTAAACAAGGCCATGCAATTTATGACAGTGCTGGCCTCCATATTTCTGCCATTAACCCTGATTACAGGCTGGTATGGAATGAACTTCTCCTCCATGCCTGAGCTAGGCTGGCAGTTCGGCTACCCGGCTGTTATTGCTGCAAGCCTTGTGGTTGTATGTATATGTATATATTATTTTAAGAAAAATAAATGGTTTTAGCTAATTAGGGGGTTTAATATGCATAGAAAATTATCCACACTATTTATTGTATTATTAACAATATTCACTCTCTCCTTTTGTATAACAGGCTGCAGCAAAAGCTCCTCAAGGTTCACAGGAAGCAAGACTGCAGACAACAATCAATTTTTAGCAGACTTTGATGTGCTTAACTCCACCATAGACGCCACTATAGATCTTAAGGCAGGGGAAGCCATGGACACTATCATTGACATAAAGGATGGTAAGATTGATATACTTGTTAAGAACGAAAAAGGAACGATTGCCTACAATGGAGATGGTGTGGACTCCGGCAGCTTCTCTATAGGGATAACAGAGGATGGCAGCTATACCTTCTCCATAACCGGGAGCGAGGCTAAGGGAAACGTGCACTTTATCAAGGCTGGAAAGTAAAAGGCAGGCTGGTTATCTTAACGGATAATCAGCCTCTTTATTGTATTACAGCTCCTCAAATATAGTCTCATTGTCACACCACAGGACATACTCATAAAATCCACCCCATGTAAGTACCACCGTTGCTGTGTTCACGTTAGGATGGAAGCTAACATAATCCGAGCTTCTTAAAGCCTCATCTACCACAAGTACCACATTTTTTCTATAATTGTTCACAAGCCCAAAGGGACCTACCGCCCCCCTTTTTAGCCCAAGCTGCTGCGCCAGCTGTTTTTCTGATGCAAAATGGAGTCCTCTTATATCCAGCTGCTGGGACAGTCTTTTCAAATCAACATGCTTACTATCCTCCACAACTACCAGTACGAACTTCTCATTCTTCCTGTCACATAAAAACAGATTCTTGCAGGGTGTTCCGGGAAGCTTAAAATCCAGCTTGTCGCAATCTTCAACCGTATATACGGGTTTATGCTTTTTAACCTCATATTTAATTTTAAGTTTGTCCAGCACGCTGTATATGAGCGCTTCAGAGGAAATAAACTGATTTTTATCTATATCATATCCTACATCCACCTGTGAAAGCTTTTCAATTAGCTCCTCAGGCTCCACATCATACATGCTGCAAAGCTCCTCTAATGAGTCTGCATTATCCCTTAGCTCAGTATTTGTCCAGCTTAGCATTATATAAGGCCCCATGGCCAGCAGCTGCTGTCTATCCAATTAAAACACCTCTTATGTAAAAGTTAATTATACAATTACTTTTATAAGTATAACATAAGTATAGCCATAGGTGAAAATACATGGTAAGCTGTATCAAAAAAATTAAGCGTATCCCAGGTATAGGATACGCCCTTCCAATCAGTGATTCCCGCAGCTATGCTCTCCGCATTCATGACTATCACCATGCTCATGCCCATGATGCTCACATTTTACATCAGGATTGTAATTCAGCTTCTCTCTTAGAAGTGCCTCTACAGCCTCATCAGCGTCTCCCTGCACTCCTCCATACAGCTTTATGCCTGCCTCATCTAAAGCACGCCTTGCTCCTCCTCCGATGCCTCCGCATATAAGAGCATCTGTGTGTATCTTCTTAAGTATATCTGCAAGAGCCCCATGTCCACTGCCATTAGTGTTAACAATTGTTTTTATGGTCACCTTGCCATCTTCTACATCGTAAACCTTAAACCTCTCCGTATGCCCGAAGTGCTGGAATACCTGTCCGTCCTCATATGCCACTGCAATCCTCATTTTCACCTGCTCCTTTTTCATTTATATATTGCTAACTGATTTTAGTATAGTATTATTATTGGCATATGTCAATAATAATACCGAGTTTATATAGTATGAATTATGCCTTCACTACAAATTATTGAGAACCATCCCTTATTTACGTTTTTTGTGGCAATTTAATACAATCTTGACTTAACACGAACATTGTTATACGCTATAATATATGATTATGGGGGCTTGAGGGGACACTAAGCCTATAGTAGTATGAATAGTAATAAATAAACCAAGCACAGGAGTGAAAGCCATGGGAGATAAAAAAATAAGAACAAGATTTGCACCAAGCCCAACAGGCTATATGCATATCGGTAATTTAAGAACTGCCCTTTACACATATCTTATAGCAAAGCATGAGGGAGGAGACTTCATCCTCCGTATTGAGGATACAGACCAGGAAAGATATGTTGAGGGTGCAGTAGACGTAATCTATAACACACTTAAGGAAACAAGGCTTATACATGATGAAGGCCCGGATGTAGGCGGCCCTGTAGGTCCATACATCCAGAGTAAGAGAAAGGGTCTTTACCTGGAATATGCCAAGCAGCTGGTAGAAAAGGGAGAGGCCTACTATTGCTTCTGCACCCAGGAACGGCTTGCCCAGCTAAGGGAAGAATCTGAAATGCTGAAGAAGCCCTTCAAATATGACAAGTTCTGCCTAGGACTTTCCAAGGAAGAAGTCCAGGAAAAGCTTGATGCAGGAGTTCCATATGTTATAAGACAGAACAACCCTAAAACCGGTTCTACTTCCTTTGTGGACGACATATATGGAAAGATAACCGTTGACAACGCAGAGCTGGACGACATGATACTTATAAAGTCAGATGGCCTTCCAACCTACAACTTCGCAAACGTTGTTGATGACCATCTAATGGGAATAACCCACGTAGTTAGAGGAAGCGAATATCTGTCCTCCTCCCCTAAGTACAACAGACTTTATGAGGCCTTCGGCTGGGAGGTTCCAGTATACGTACACTGCCCACAGATAATGAAGGATGCACACAGCAAGCTGAGCAAGAGGAACGGAGATGCTTCCTATCAGGATTTGATTGCTAAGGGCTATCTTATGGAGGCAGTGCTTAACTACATTGCCCTGCTTGGATGGAATCCAGGAACCACCCAGGAGATATTCTCATTAGATGAGATGATAGAGATATTTGATTATAAAAATATCGGAAAGGCACCTGCCATATTCGATCCTGACAAGCTAAGATGGATGAATGGCGAATATATAAGGAAGCTTTCATTAGATGAGTTCCACGAGAAGGCACTTCCTTACTACAAGGAAGCCCTAAAGAAGGACTATGATTTAAAGAAGGTATCAGAAATTCTCCACAACAGGACAGAGGTATTAAACGAAATACCCGGCCAGATAGACTTCTTTGATGAGCTGCCTGAGTATTCTGTTGACATGTATGTACACAAGAAGATGAAGACCAACCTTGAAAACTCTCTGGTAAGCTTAGAGAAGGCACTTCCGGTACTGGAGGCAATAGAGGATTGGAGCTTTGATTCCATACAAAACGCCCTGTCAGCCCTTATAACTGAAATGGGTGTTAAGAACGGAATAGTGCTCTGGCCAGTTAGAACAGCAGTATCCGGCAAGTCCTTCACCCCAGGCGGTGCATATGAAATAGCCGATATACTAGGCAAGGAAGAGACCATAAAGAGAATCAAGATAGGAATAGAAAAGCTTAAGAATGCTTAGGGAAAAGGATGCAGCGCTATGCTGCATCCTTTTTATTTAAATAGTACCTAATAGCCAAGTACGCCACTCCAGATATGATTAGTATCCAGGCTCCACCATTATTATCCATACTGTATTTTGGGCTATCTGTATAATGAAACGTGCCATAACTATCAACAAAGTTTATTATATAACCGTTCTTGCATACGATTGCTAACCCCAAGCAATATAAAAGATTCTTAACTCCATATACTAATGCGAACAGCCTGCCCCTGCTTTCTTTTATTTTTATTACAAACATAATTGTGGATGATATTGCCACAAATGCTATAAGTATTAAAACCATGGGCAAAACATCGCCCCTAGGACTAGCCCCTGCTATTATAAGTAATACTACAAGTGCAAAGCCAACCCTCTGGATGTTTGCTGGTAGTATAAATATATGCGGTACAAACATACCCTTAAAGCTGTACCAGTTTTGTATAAGCTGCCTTACCTCAGTCCGTTTCTTTCTCATAATCACAGCACACACAGCAACGCTTATAAGTGCAGCTAAACCCATGTAAACAGGCAGCACACCCCAATATGACGCCCATGATATTACACTGTTAGTAAAATAATAGGATCTATATACTATAAGCGGAAGCCCTACAATTATAAATCCTATATCAATTCCAATTACAATACCAGCTGTTTTCTTTAGTTTTTTTATGGTTATGTTTACAGTCTCTGACCATTCGTCAGATACACCCTGCAGCGAAAACTCTCCATTATTCAGCAATATGATTTCCATTATTACAGCTGACAGTGAGAATATGAAGCAAACTGCAAAGCCAACCACAGGCTTATAGAAGCTGTATGCAATTGTTAACATGCATATGAAGCCTGTTACCGCTATTGCAGATGATATCAATGACTGATTTTTAAACCTTCTTTCTGAATTTAACAATATGGCTCTCACACTGCTTAGGGTTTGACCAGTTGTTTTTTCTCTGTTTTCTTTGACGCCTTGGATTCTCTCTCCCCTCAGCAGTTCATCTGCTGTAACATTAAAAAGCTCTGCAATAACCGGTATAAGCGTTAAATCAGGAGCACATTCATCCCTCTCCCATCTGCTGACAGCCTTGTCAGATACATTAAGCTTCTCTGCAAGTTCTCTTTGGGTCATCCCATTGGCCTTCCTCAAAACAGCAATAAAGCTTCCAATAGATTTTCTATCCATGTAGCTATTCCTCCCTATAAGCTTTTACTTTATAGTCAAAATACTATTCCAATCTCTTAAAGAAAGACATGACGCAAATCGAAAATCACTCTCGCAAAACGAGAATACCATTATTTAACACAATTATACCAAAGGCTTATACTTTTACAATAAGAGGGAAAAGAAAAAGAGAAGCTTTTAGCTTCTCTCTGGGTTTAATATTGAATTATTAGCCATTAAGGTATCATGCAGCTTTTCAAACAGTAGTCCCACAGCGAACCAGGCAGGTATATAGTCAAGCCTTATAAAGCCATTTACTGAAAACCTTGAACCTGAGTAATCCCATGGACACTGCCCTATTAGCTTATACAGCAGAAAGCCGGTTAAATATTCTGTGGCGAAAATAAGGACCATATATATCCCTCCCCTTACTATCACCGGCAGGCTGCGAATTCTGTTATGTATAGGTTCAAGTACAATTGCCAGGCCATATATGAAGAACATCCAGATATAGGTCCTACTGGTCAGTGTCGGGTCCCCCCTCAAAAGAGAGCCTATACCTGTAAACACTACCTCCATGCACCAGCCTGACAGGGCATACAGCACAAATCTTCTCATCATGTAGATATTATTTTCATATGTATCATATAAATATACTCAAATAATATGGTATATTTTAGCTTAAAATGCCTATAATATTCATTGACACACCTTTTAAGTTGTACTAGAATATATTTAATAACAAGGACATATCCATTGAGGGGAAGCAAGTAAGCTTAGAAGCCTTCTCACAGAGAGCTGCAGATGGTGTGATTGCAGCAGTAAAGGTCCAAACAGAATGGGTCCCTGAGGATTTTGGGTGAAATAAAGTAGCTCAAAACGCAGTCCCAGCGTTAAAGGGGAAGGATATGAATGTATCTGATGAGTACAATTTTAGGTGGTACCGCGTAAACACGCCCTATAGCAGAATCTGCTATGGGGCTTTTATTTTATTGGAGGTGTATTAAAATGGAAAAGGAAAGAAAGGTAATATTCAGCGGCGTTCAGCCATCAGGAAGCCTGACCATAGGAAACTATCTAGGGGCCATAAAAAACTTTGCTGCGCTGCAGGATGAGTACGACTGTTACTACTGTATAGTTGACCTCCATGCCATTACTGTAAGGCAGGAGCCTAAGGTTCTTCGTGCAAGAACTCTGGAGGTGCTTGCCACATATATAGCAGCCGGCATAGACCCTGATAAGAATACCTTGTTTATACAATCCCATGTGCCTGCCCACTGTGAGGCTTCATGGATTCTAAACTGCTTCACCTACATGGGTGAGCTGAGCAGGATGACTCAGTTTAAGGATAAGTCTCAAAGGTATGGCAGCAGTGGCGAAAGCATAGGAGCAGGACTTTTAAACTATCCTGTGCTTATGGCGGCCGATATACTGCTTTATGACACGGACCTAGTGCCTGTTGGAATAGACCAGAGACAGCACTTAGAGCTGGCAAGGGATATCGCTACAAGGTTTAATAACCTTTACAGCCCAACCTTCACAGTTCCCGAAGGATATTTTAACAAATCCGGTGCCAAGATAATGGACCTGCAGGACCCAACAAAGAAGATGTCCAAATCCTCAGACAACCCTAACAGCTATATACTCATTATGGACCCACCTGAGGTAATAAGAAAGAAAATAAGCAGGGCAGTTACAGACACCCTGGGAGTTGTAAGCTTCAGCGATGACCAGCCCGGAGTTAAGAACCTTGTAAGCATCCTGTCTGCTATTACCAAGGAAGCTCCTGAGGATGTTGTGGCCAGGTATGAGGGTAAGGGCTATGCAGAGCTTAAGTCAGAAGTAGCCGATGTGCTCATAGCTGAGCTATCTCCTGTACAGGAAAAGGTTAAGGCACTTCTTGCTGATAAGGCCAGCCTGGAGGAGATATACAGAAAGGGTGCTGAAAAGGCCAACTATGTTTCAAACAAGATGCTTAGGAAAATGCAGAAGAAGGTAGGCTTTATACCAAGATAAGTATAATATGTTGGTTTCAACAAAAAAGATATTACAAACTTTAAGATTCTTAAAAAGCACCTATGACTATTTTTACCATAGGTGCTTTCTTTATAAAATTTATATTACTAATTTAAACAACCTGCCTTTTGGTGCACCTGTATGCTTTCAATATTATCAATTATACTATTTCAGCCCCAGTTAGCTTTGAGAAAATAAAATCTCACATACATCTAAATAAACAGTACCAGTCTAAAGCAGATATATTTCCTCTGCCTATGACTGGTACTATCTTATCCTATCAGCTCTAATTCCATCACTTGCAGTATAGGTTAGCACATTGACTGCACATATGCTCTCCTTCACTACTTACAATGGAGCTGTCTGCCCCATAAATGTATGCCATGGATTTTACAGGGTATATCATGCAGCCCTGGAAAATATACATCCCGTTTACCTGCTCCTTGTCAAAGCCTTCAAATATGTCCTTCTGAAAGGTTATTGGAAGCTCCCCGTCTCCCGGAGATAATCTACAAGTAAGGCCCAAGCCATCCTTTACCGCACTGCTTCTGATGGTGTCATAAAGCTGACTGCTCATGTCAAACAGTATCTCGTTGGATATTTCATCTATAATCAGCGCCTCTGGAAACCTATCCTGAGCAAACAGCCAGTCCACCTCGTCAGTTACAGTCTGACCCAGAGTTACCATGCAGTAGTAAACATGGCTGCATCCATCTATGGTGTCTAAGTCATACAGCCCTTGCTTATCCCTACGCAAATATATTCCTTTAGGGCTTATAATGCCTTTTGCCCTCTCATATATCCTTTCAAAGCTCCTATCTGTTTTTAGATCCTGGGGAATGTCATAGTAGGTGCCTACAACATCATATACCTTCTGCTGTTTTATATTAATTTTAAAATCAGTTATCACCACAGCATTCCCCTCCCTTGTCGAACTTACACGTATTAATTGTACTATTGTATACATGTATATTTGATGTTGAATATGATACCACTTTTTAATATCATATTCAACAATGTTCTATAAAACTCTGGAGAGGATAATATGTATTAAGACATGCACAGTTTATGACTGTAGACCCTTTTGTAAAGAGGAGGCTGATTACACAGAATACTCATAGGGTACTGCAAGCAATTTCCTTCCTTTCTATGCGCAGAAATCCTCTTTTATCCTGCTGGCAGCCTCCTTGTCAACAATCAGTATCACATCCCTATGCATATGCAGCATGGATGCCGGGAGTTCTGTGCTTATTTCTCCCTGAAGCAGCCTTGCAATTACGTCAGCCTTACTTTTCCCGCTGGCAAGTAAAAGTATCTTTTTCGCCTTAAGTATACTGCCCATTCCCATGGTAATAGCCCTTTGGGGGACCTGATTTATTGATGGAAAAAACCTGGAGTTTGCCTTTATGGTCTCTTCTGTAAGATCTGTTACATGAGTGGAAGGTATAAGCTTATCTGCAGGCTCATTAAAGCCTATATGCCCATTGCTTCCTATCCCCAGCAGCTGGATGTCTATGCCTCCTGATAGTGCTATCTTCTCATCGTAGGCTTTGCACTCCTGCATCAGGTCATCAGCCCTTCCGTTAGGTACAAAGGTCCTATCCTTGCTTATGTTTATATGGTTAAACAGCTTATGATCCATAAAATACCTATAACTGTTAGTGTTATCACCATCCAGCCCCTCGTACTCATCTAAGTTAAAGCTTGTAATTTTAGAGAAATCCACCCTTCCCTTTTTATTATCCTCTATAAGGCATCTGTACACTCCCTCCGGGGTACTTCCTGTAGCCAGTCCAAGCACTGCATCAGCCTTGCTGCTTATTACTCCCTTTATTATGTCAGCAGCCTTCCTGCTCATATCCTCATAGCTTTCTACCTCAATAATCTTCATACTAAAGCCCTCCTAATTATTATATTATTTGCAGTATAGTTGTCTATACCAGTTATCGTTTTTAAGAAGCC
>JAEZLD010000052.1 GCA_023415335.1 Bacillota bacterium
TTGGACCTTCATATACAACGTCTTAGAAGAAAGCTTGACTGGAAGGATGTAATAAAGACGGTATTCCGTTATGGTTATGTACTGGAGGTGGGGGAATGAAATTCTCCTGGAAGCTTGTAATAGGAACTACGCTCCTTATTGCTGTACTGTTTTCGTCAGGTGGGCTTGTTATGACCTATAAAAACTACAGGGTAGCCCTTTCAAATGCAGTAGAGCAGAACACAAACCAGCATATACTTGAGAGGTATTCCATGGAGGCCAGTGTGCGCAGTGCCCTTGAAAACAGCAAGGAATATTCCGCAGAGCTGCTTGCGGATTATGCGGACAGACTTTCAAGCTATGGTCACGGGGTCAGCCAGCTTGCTATATATATGGAAGATGGTACGATAGCATATGACAGCATAACCAATCTTATACCAAAGGAGAAGAGGGAGGAGTATCTAAAGCACAATGAGGATACCTATATGATGGACCGGCAGGGTTCCTATGAGTATATGATGATAGCATCCCGCATTACCATAGGGCAGGACAACTTCTGTCTTATGAATGCCTTTGACATGTCCTCCATATATAGTGAGAGAAACCGCCAGCTGGTATATTTTTTTATGCTGGATATTATAATACTGTTTTTAGCTGTGGCAGGGGAGATGGTGCTTTCATCATATCTTACCGCCCCTATAAGCAGGCTCAATAAGCTTAGCCAGGGGATAGCCTCAGGCTCCTATTCTGCCCGTACCAATATAAATACCTCTGATGAGATAGGACAGCTGAGCAGAAGCTTTGATGCCATGGCAGAGGCTGTGGAGAGGCAGATTGACCAGCTTAACCTGGACATTATAAAAAGGGAAGAGTTCGTGGCTGACTTTTCCCACGAGCTTAAAACCCCTATGACTGCCATAATGGGGTATGCTAAAATGCTCAGAGATGGCTATGCTGATGAGGACGAAAGAAGAGTGGCTTTAAGCTACATATATTCTGAGTGTAAGCGCTTAGAGCAGCTTTCTAAAAAGCTTATAAGCCTAATGAGGCTTGGAGAAGGCAGGCTGGAGCTTGGAAGTGTTTCTGCGAAGTGGGCAGGGGAAAGGCTAAAGGAGATAGTACATCCCCTGTGTGGAGATGTTCAGGTGGAATATGATATAGAGGATAGTTACGTTAAGGCGGATGGAACGCTTCTACTGGATTTGCTTAAAAACCTGATTGAGAATGCCATTAAGGCCCAGCCTAAGGATAACAGAGTTATTGTTAATGGAAGATGCATGGGTGGTAAGTACGTGTTTTCCATAAAGGACAACGGGATTGGCATGGATGAGGAGGACCTGAAGCACATTCAGGAACCCTTTTACATGGCAGACAAGTCCAGGTCCCGTTCCCAGGGAGGGAGCGGACTGGGTTTAGCCATCTGTAGGAAAATATGCGCATGCCATAACACAGCTCTTTCCTTTACCAGCAGCAAGGGCGAAGGGACCTGTGTAAGCTTTGAACTGGAGGTGCTTGGTGATGTTCAGCAGGAGGAGTAAATATATAATTGGAATATCCTTATGTGGGATGATGGTCGTTTTGTTTTTACCTTTTGTAATAATGCAAGTATCCGATTCAATATTTTTTTCTTCTCCCCACATAAGGGAGGCTGATGTTCATGGCATTGAGACTTCTGCCGAGGACGTTCCATACGTTAGACACATTATAAATACCTATATGACATATGCTGATTCCATGCAAGAAACCGTGATTATAAACTCAGATGGAGATAATACATTATATAGGAATGAAAGTATTGATATAGCCTATGATAAGCTGCTGGAGCTTGAAAAGAAGGGAGTTATTAATCCTCTTTGGGTTAAGGAGGAGCTTCAGAATTTTATGCAATCAAATCATTTATCTTATAGAGAGTACTATTCCAGGGATGAGCTAGAAGGTGGACCTGAAGGAATTGAGCTTTCTACAATAGTGTGGTGGAAATCGGGAGATGAGTTCCTAAGGCTGATGTATGACCAGAAATACAAAAGGCTGCTTAGGATTGTCTATAAAGGCAGAGGACAGATTTTTGCATCTAATGACAGTGAGGAGCTTTGCAATTCCTTTGCAGCCTATCAGGGGCTTGATATACTTGAGGACTGGAGCTTTAATGGGAAAAGGCTCGTATCCCAAAAGGCTTCGCTCAGCATTGAATTCAGCCAGAGTGCTGGGGGAGCAGTCCTTCAGATAATACCTACGGAGCTTATATTTTTGGAGTACTAAAGGTATATAAAAACCAGAGAAACACTTTTTATAGGGTTCTCTGGTTTTTCTATTTTTGAAACAACTTGGATACAGCTTCATGCTATTGTTAAGCCATAAACATGAAAAAGTGAAGGGAGAAAGTTATGAAAAAAATATTATTACTTATTATGTTTGTGGTACTGGCACTTGCAGGCTGTACTAATAAAGTCTCAACCAATGCTCCTAACAGCAATGATAAATCTGGAGAAGTGAAGGGTGAGGATAAAAAAGAAAAGAAGCTATCCTTTTCCCAAAGCAGTGGACTAACTGATACATGTCCTACCGAAGAGGGGTACTACTACATAAGCACCACTGACCATGGGGATGGCAATGGAGTTACGATTAACCTTATGTATCTGGATTACGATAGCAGAAAGGAAATGTTCCTGTGCAACCAGCCGGGCTGCACCCATGATACCGATGGATGCAATTCATTATTAGCTGATGTACATATGGGCGATACACAGGTGCTCTTCATAAGCAAAAACCGCCTGTATTTGCTGGTATCGCCTCAGGATAATTCCGGGTCCATGACTTCAGGATGGTCAGACCCTGATGCAGGGATATCCTTGTCCACATCAAGTGGTACCCAGCCTAAGCTATACAGTATGAACCTTGACGGCACAGACCGAAGGGTGGTTTCGGAATTCGGCTCAGGTATTGTATTAGAGAGGGTAGCAGCGGTAAGTGGTGATGACATTTATGTTATTTGCAAGAAGATAAAGTCAGAAAGCACAGGGGATAATTCTACCTATCAATCAGCCTATGACAGGCAGCTTGTTCATATAGACGCAGCTACGGGAAAGCAGAAGACAGTATGTGACCTTGAGGAGGATTCCAGATTGATTGGAGCCTTTGGGAGCAAGCTGGCGTTTGAAGCCACAAGGTTTGCCAGGAAGCTTTCCCCTGAGGAGCTGTTTAACGATGGAATATACAAGCAGGAGCTTAAGAAGGCTAAAATCATGTTTTCCTCTCTGGATGTGGATACCTGTGAAACCTCGCAGATGTTTGAAATATCAGGAGATAAAACCTTTACCAGCCAGGTTTCTGGGTCAAAATTATACTATTCCATAAAGGGGGAAAACCAGATTAAGAGCCTGGACTTGTCCTCGGGAACAGAAGAGGTGGTTGCAAGTACAGCAAACAGCAGCATAGATTGGGTATACGATGACAGTATGAGAATCAGAAGCTGGGATTACGAGGATAACAAATATTACACCCTAAACCTGAGCTCCAGGGAAATAAGCGAAACAGGACTGTATACAGGCCAGATGCACAGCCCTGTTACCATACTGGCAGAAAACAAGGAGCATTTCCTGGTTATTTATGATTATGAGTGTTCAGGTGAATACACCACATGGGCAGGCACTACACAGAATGATATCACCTCCAACAAGCTTGGGCTTATATCCAAGGAGGATTATTTAAAAGGGAACCCGTCCTATAAGCCAGTTGAAACGATTGGAGCTGGTATTTGATGCTTCAGGTTAAGGAACTATCTAAGTCTTATGGAACCATAAAAGCTCTTGATAACCTAAGCCTTGAGCTTTCTGAGGGAGTGTATGGACTCCTTGGCCCCAATGGGGCTGGCAAGTCCACATTTATGAACATACTCACAGACAACCTAAGGCCTGACTGCGGGCAGGTTATGTTTGACGGACAGAGCATATGGAAGATGCCAACGGAGTATAGAAGGCTTTTAGGCTATGCGCCCCAGCAGCAGGGCCTGTATGATGCTTTTACAGGAAGAAGGCTCTTAAGCTATATGGGAACCCTGAAGGAGATACCAAGGCATGAGCTTGAAGGAGAGCTTCAAAGGGTGGCCGATTTTGTGAATCTGTCTGAGGTTTTAGATAAAAGACTAAGCTCCTATTCGGGGGGGATGAAGCAGAGAATGCTTATTGCACAATCTGTTATGGGGAATCCTAAGCTGCTGCTTATGGATGAGCCAACGGCAGGGCTTGACCCTAAGGAGAGAATACGCATAAGGAACAATCTGAAGGAAATATCCAGGGACAGGATAATACTTATTGCCACCCATGTAGTAGGGGATGTGCAGTCCATATCCAAGGAGATAATCATACTGAAGAAGGGATGCCTTGTGGCAAAGGCATCGCCCCAGGAGCTTATAGATACCTATGCCCCGGATGGAGATTTGGAGGACGTTTATATGAATATATTTCAAGAGGATAAGCAGCTATGATCAGGATGATATATTACGAGCTTTACAAGGCAGTCAGGAAGAGGAGCTTTCTTATTGCTGCTGCCTCCCTTCTGCTTATTAATTTTGGGCTGCTTTTCTATGGGTGTCTTGCAAAGGACGGGGGAGTCTCTGCAGCAGCATACAGGCAGCTGATGAAGGATATGGGGAGCAGGAAGGAACAGGAGAAGTATGATTACATAGAGGAGTTGTATGAGACCATAAAGGGAGTAGAGCTTGTGGAGGAAATACAAACCTTTGAGGCCAGCCAGTCTGATACGGGAAGGATTATGTCAGATAACCTGAGAAAGCAGAACTCTGGGGTGTTTGAAAAATACTATGATACCTGGAAGGATGGCAGCTATCTCAGGTATACAGACAACTTAAAATCAGAGCAAAGCCTTATAGAAGAGGTATACAAAGAGGAACAGGCCGTATCCCGCTACAAGGACTATCTTAAGGACATATCCCAAACCTCCGTACAGCTTTCGGGAGTATCTATTTTTTCTCCTGGTGAAAACAGCGGCTTTTCCAGCAGGAATATTAAGAAAACATCAGAGGATTATTCCAGGATGTCCAATGTGGAAGCTTCATTTTCACCTTCAAGAGGATTCTCAGGTGCGGCATCCTCAAAGCTTACAGATGTACTGGTGCTGCTATCCATTCTGGCCTTTTCCGCGGGCCTTATATTTGAGGAGAAGGAAAAGGGTCTTTATGCCATAACTAAGGCTGCGCCAAGAGGAGGGACCCAGCATATAGTAGCAAAGCTTGCGGCACTTTTTATATACTGTATAACAGCAACAGCACTTTTTTATGGAAGCAGCCTTGCCTTCCATGGAGCAATCTATGGGCTGGGAAGTCTAGGGGCCCCCCTGCAGTCCTATGCCCCCTTCATAGGAAGTACACTCCTAATTACAGGACTGCAATACATGCTTATATCCTATGGGGCTAAGGCAGCAGTGTTCTTCTTTATAGGTACGATAATTGTGATGGCTTCAATATTATCAAGGCAGAGCTACCTTCCTGCAATTGCAACAACTGCATTCCTTGCCTTGTGCTATTATCTGACCAGCATTATTCCGGCAGTGTCAGGGGTCAACTGGATTAAATATCTGAACCCCTATGGCCTGCTACAGACTGATAAGCTGTATGGAAGCTATATTAACCTGAACTTTTTTGGAAAGCCTGTAAGCTGCCATAGGGCGTCTGTTATATGGCTGGCAGTGGCTTTACTACTTCTTTGTCTCTGCTGCATAGTGTGCTTTAAACACAGCAGGGATATGAAGCTTAAGGAGATGAGGCTTACCCTATGGCTTAAGAAGCTTTCTATTATAAGCTTCAAGCCCCATACATCACTAATCAGATATGAGGGCTATAAGATATTCATAACAGCTGGGGTGCTTCCTGTACTGTTAGTATTCTGTGCTTTTTTAACCTACAATACCGGAAAATCCTCCTATTATATTTCATCTGGTGAAAAGCGCTATGCCAGCTATATGAAATACCTTGCAGGGCCGCTGACCGAGGAGAAGTCCTCCTATCTTGAGGGTGAGAAGGCAATATATGAAGAGGCATTAAAACAGATAGGGATAATAAACGAAATGGAGGATAGAGGAGAGCTTTCACGTTCTGCAGCGGATACCCTGAGACTTCCCTATGAAAGCACACTTTCATTTTATGGTGTATTCCAAAGGGTGTGGGAAAAATACCAGTACATACAGTCACACCTAAGGGCTCAGTTCGTGTATGAAACTGGCTATATGCTGCTACTGGGCTTTTCCACGGATAATGGCATATTACGTTTTCTCCTGCTCACTATGGTTTTGACGTTCTGCCTTGGAAACGTGTATGCTATGGAATATAAGCATGATATGCACCGTATGATTTCATCAACCCCCCAGGGAAGAAGAAGGGTATCCCTATGTAAGCTTTTACTAAGCCTGATTATTACGATATTCTGCTATATTGCAGTTGAAGGAGCATACCTGATTGGTGTAGTAAAAGCCTATGCTTTGCCTGGGATAGCCTCCCCGGTTACCAGTCTGATGGTTTATTCTCAGCTTCCGGATGCTATGCCTATATGGGCATTCATAGGTATTATAGCCATAGTCAGGCTGGCAGCATCCCTGGCTTCAGCAGGAATAATACTATTGGTTTCAAGGCTGCTTCACAGCAGTCTGCAGGGGATTTTCCTATCAATATTGGTGCTGGGTTTATCTCCAATACTTTATATTATGGGACTGCCTGCAGCTAAGTGGTTAGGTCTTCTTCCCTTGTATATGTCACCTGTGCTTTTTACAGAGGCTAGAGGCATTTTGGCGCTATGCGGCTATATACTGGGTTCGGTTATCATATGCACTGGATGTATTTATACTCTCTACCATGCCTTCTCAGGTGTAGCTTTAAATAAAAAAGTAAATTGTAAAGCGGAGCCTGCTGTGCAATAATGTGTATAAAAGCATGAATGGGGGCATGGCCATGTATAAGGACAAGGAGATCATTGCTGCTGAAAGCTTCTGGAACGATGCCTATAAGGAAAAGGAAACAGAGGTTTTATGTGATGGGGATTATTTTGTACCTAAGACTATGGAGCATATTTTTGATGTGTTTACCCAGGAGTGTCCAGCCGTGCTTGATTTTGGATGCGGTGCAGGAGACATGCTGCTTCGCATAGCCTATATGGGTAGGCTTAAGAAGGGAACAGGGATTGAAAAGGGAGAAAACATAGTTGCATATGCCCGCGAAATGGCTGAAATAAACGGCTGGTCCCATATTCTTCAGTATATGGATAGGGGCGTTGATGCACTTAAGACTATTGAGGACGGCAGCTTTGATGGTGTGGTTGTTTCAAACGTGTTTGATGTTATAACAAAGGAGGCTGCAGATGAGGCTATGGAGCAGCTGGTACGGATACTTAAGCCCAATGGCTTTATGCTGCTTAAGCTTAATCAGGCCATGACCCCCCAGCTTTACCAGAAAATTAATATGGTAAACTTCCGTGATAACCTTTATGCCAAGGATGGAGTGCTGAGAGGTCGTGAGTGCACTACCCAAGAGTGGAGGGAGTGGTTCACCAGGTACTTTACTGAGGAGATGTATGCTGATGTGCCATGGCAGAGGCCGGACTTTTTTGACAGGCTGTTTTTGCTGAGGAAGGCATAAAGAATAATGAGTGAATAATAATGTAGGGGACGAAAACATCCATTTAGGATGTTTTCCTGTGCCGTCCCTACGGTATAAGTTATATTGATAAGGACAAATAATTAATGCATAAATACAAAGCGGAGGGAACCCCCTCCGCTTGCTTTATGGCATGAATCTATTTACTTTTTTGTTGCGTAATTGAAGAAGAAGTAGCCAAGTGGAGTAAACCCAACATTGAATATTCCATCAGCAAGACAGTAGGTCTGGGTGTAGAAGTATATTGGACATACTGTAAAGCCGTTCTCTGAGAAGAGCATTCCCTCGGCCTGCTGCATGAGCTTGTCGCGCTCTTCTCCGCCAGGAAGTGATTTAGCCTTCTGGATGATAGAGGTATACTCATCGTTTACCCATTTTCCATAGTTGTAGGAGTTGCCATTTGTAAATAGCTCCAGATAGGTTATGGCATCGTTATAGTCAGCTGACCAGCCAAGACGGGCCATTCCGAACTTTCCCTCTCCAAGGTTGGTAGTGTAGGTCTGCCATTCTGAGTTGGCCAGGGTAACGTCTATTCCCAGAATGCTCTTAAGGTCTGACTGTACAGCCTCTGCAATGGCTTTATGTGCATCTGATGTGTTGAAATCATATTCGATGGTAGTTCCTGGGGTCCACTTGCCATCGTCAGTAGCCTGCTTTAAGAGCTCCTTGGCCAGTGCACAGCGACCTTCATACTTTGTAAGGTCAAAATTAGGATATAGCTCGGCAAGCTTAGCGAAAAGCACGTTGCCCTGCTCAGTGGCCCAGTCACCGCCTTTGCTATCAGTAATTCCTGCAGGAACCAGTCCCGTTGCAGGGGTCTGTCCTGCCTGTGTTACCTTCTCTACAACAAACTGCCTGTTTATAGCGAGAGTTATAGCTGCACGTACTCTCCAATCAGTAATCTTAGTGCAGTTTAAATAAAGATAATACTCACTTATCTGAGGTATTATGAATAACTTGCCTTCACTTTTCATAGGCTGGATTTTGTCAGTTGGAACGTTTTCTATGAAGTCATATTCCTTTGCCTCATAGGAGGAGAGTATTGAGGTCTCACTGTCGCTTAAATACCAAGTGATTGAGCTTGGTCCAAGGTTTTTTCTATCATAATATTTATCATTAGGAACCATTTTCAGGTAATTGTCATGGGTCCATTCTGTAAGCTTGTAGGAGCCGTTGCTTACGATATTTGCAGGGTCTGTCCAGGAGGTGCCAAACTTATCAACGATGTCCTTGCGTACAGGAACAAGGGATGAGAAGGAGCACAGGCTTACAAAATATGGGCATTGTGCCACTAAGGTTACCTCAAAGGTCTTGTCATCTACTGCCTTTACTCCAAGCTCGCTTGGAGCCTTTTCTTTGTTCTGTATTTCTGTTGCATTCTTTACTAACCCGGTGAGCAGGTATCCGTAGTCGGAAGCTGTTGCAGGGTCAGTAAGCCTCTGCCATGAGTACACGAAGTCTTCGGCCTTAACGGGCTGTCCATCGCTCCATACTGCATCATCACGGAGATGGAATGTGTAAACCAGTCCGTCTGATGATACATCATAGGATTTTGCCTGCCCGTTAACAGTATCTGTCAGGTATACTGAGTCATCCTCTCCTGCCAGTTTTTTGTTTTGCTGATATTTCATCAGCCCTTCAAACATGTGCTGCACATAGGTAGAGCCGTCAACAGAGCTTATAAGGCTGGGGTCAATGGTTTCAGGTTCGGATGCAATACACACTCTCAGATCGAATGCTTCAGTTTTGTTGGTGTTCTTGTCCTTGTTGCATGCTGCTGCTGATATACACAGTAAGGCAACAAGCACCAGGGCAGTTAACTTTTTAAACATTTCCTTTCCCCCTTTATATTTATTTTCAATGCCCAAAGGGCAAAGATGACGTCTAAAGCATATGGCAGGCTGCAAGGTGGCCTGGTGAAAGCTCCTTAAGTTGGGGCATGGATTCCCTGCATATGTCCTTGGCTATGGGACACCTGGTGTGGAATCTGCAGCCCGGGGGTGGGTTCAGGGGGCTGGGTATATCTCCTTCCAGCACTATGCGCTTTCTCTCCCTGCTTTTCCAAGGGTCAGGCAGCGGCACTGCTGACAGCAGGGACTTGGTATAGGGGTGGGCAGGGTGGCTGCACAGCTCATAGCTTTCAGCCAGCTCTACCAGGCTGCCAAGATACATAACACCTATTCTGTTTGAGATATGGCGGACAACTGAAATATCATGTGCTATAAACAGATAGGTTAAGTGCTTTTCCTGTTGAAGGTCCTCAAGCATGTTTACTACCTGAGACTGTATGGAGACATCCAGTGCAGATATAGGCTCGTCACATACTATGAATTCAGGGTCCACAGCAAGAGCACGGGCTATGCCTATACGCTGCTGCTGTCCCCCGGAGAACTCGTGGGGGAAGCGGTTTGCATGCTCTGTATTCAGCCCAACCTCATCTAAGAGACTATTTATACGGTCTCTTCTTTCCGATGACGAGGAGGCAAGCTTGTGAACATCCAGAGCCTCACCTATGATTTCACCTACAGTCATTCTCGGGTCAAGGGAGGCTGAGGGGTCCTGGAATATAAGCTGCATCTTCCTCCTGTAGGGCAGCATGGGTAGGGCTATTTTATCCTTTCGGCTGTATATTGTAGTGCCATTATATATTATCTGTCCTGCTGTGGGTTCATATAGCCTGAGCAGGGTACGTCCAAGTGTTGTTTTGCCACAGCCTGATTCTCCTACAAGGCCCAGGGTCTCACCCTTATATATGGAGAAGGAAACCTCTTCCACGGCCTGGACATAGTTCTTTTTGAGAACACCGGACTTCACTGGAAAATATTTGCGAAGGCTTATAATTTCTACAAGTGCCTGTTGTCCCTTCATCTTATATCCCTCCTTCATTTTTGCTGTCTACCGTGTCACGAACATGGAGCCAGCATGCAGAGCTGTGGGATTCATCGCCGAACATTACCATGGGGGGCTTACGGGTCAGACATATCTTCATGCAGCTTTTGCATCTTGGTCCGAAGCTGCAGCCCTTTGGTGGGTCAAGCAGGTCTACAGGGGTGCCTTCTATGGGAATGAGCCTTTCATGGCTTAGCTCATCAAGCCTGGGCATGGAGGCCAGAAGGCCTTTGGTATATGGATGCTGGGGGTTATAGAATATTTCATCTACATCTCCCTGTTCAACAATGTGCCCTGCATACATTACTGATACCCTGTCACATATTTCTGCTACTACACCCAGGTTATGGGTTATGAATATGATGGACATATTCGTTTTTCTCTGGAGCTCCTTCATCAGCTCCAGTATCTGGGCCTGTATGGTAACATCCAGAGCAGTTGTAGGCTCATCTGCTATCAGCAGCTTAGGGTTGCATATGAGTGCCATTGCAATCATAGCCCTCTGCCTCATTCCACCTGAGAACTCATGGGGGTACTGGTCAACGCGCTTGTCTGCGTTGTTGATGCCTACAAGCTCCAGCATCTCTATGGCTTTTTTTCTGGCATCCTCCTTGCTTATGGCGCTGTCATGACAGGTTAATGCTTCCGCAAGCTGGTTGCCCACTGTATAAACCGGGTTTAAGGAGGTCATGGGGTTTTGAAAAATCATGCTTATATCATTTCCCCTGAGTGTCATCATCCTCTTCTCATCAAAGGAAAGCAGGTCCTCCCCTTCGAAGGTTATGGAGCCTCCTGTAACCCTGCCAGGGCTTTGCAGCAGTCCTATTATGGAGTATGCCTCCACACTTTTCCCGGAGCCTGATTCTCCAACGATGCCCATTACCTGGTTATATCCCAGATCATAGGAGATACCATCAACGGCCTTTACCTCTCCTGCAGGTGTGAAAAACGAAACCTTTAAATCCTTTATTTCAATAAGCTTTTTATTAGCTTCCATTGCTAACCCTCCTTACTTCTTAAGACGTGGGTCAAGTGCATCTCGAAGACCGTCGCCAATCAGGTTCAGGGACAGTACCAGTACGGTCAATATAATGGCTGGAAAGATCATGCGGTAGGGGTATAGGGTTATAGAATCGATTGCATCCGAGCAAAGAGAACCCAAGCTTGCCATAGGGGCAGAAACTCCAAGCCCCAGGAAGGACAGGAAGGACTCCAGAAATATAGCAGCTGGAATCTGTATGCAGGTGGCAATAACCAGCTGGCCTACACAGTTGGGCAGAAGATGCCTTTTTATTATCCTGCTATTGGAGGCACCTAATGCCTTTGCAGCGGTAACATATTCCTGCTCCTTAAGCTGGAGTACCTGACCTCTTATTATTCGTGCCATACCGACCCAGTACAGCAGTGCAAAGGTTATGAATATGCTGACTATACCAACTCCAAGGTCGCTAAGCTTAGACACAAAGGCCGATGAAGACGAGTCAAACCATTGCTGCAGGGGTGACTTCAGCACCACTCCCAGCAGCAGCACTATAAGTACGTCTGGAACGGAGTAGATTATTTCAACTACCCTCATCATTATAAAATCCACAACTCCGCCGCAAAGGCCGGATATGGCACCGTAGATTGAACCTATTATAAGCACTATGATTGCAGCAACGATACCTATTATTATGGAAACACGGCCTCCATACATGGTTCTTGCCATAAGGTCACGGCCGGAGGAGTCTGTTCCAAACACATGAGGGAATACTCTTTTAATCATAGGGAGCTCTGATGCACCCTCAGCCTTACCCTCTTTATACGCAAGTGTGGCAGACTTTGTAAAGCTTCCACTCGCGTAGTCGCTTTCCTTATATATAAGAAGCTTATCCGAGTCGTTTTTATTAAATGCGATTATGGCGTTTGCCAGGTCTGACCCAAGAGTGAAGGAATAGGTGCTCCCATTTACCTTAAAATAGTAGCTTCCACTGGGCAGAAGGGTAAGGGAGCCGGGGGTAACGCTGGTGGAATATATGTAATCTGCTTTTTTTAATACTGCCTTAGCCATCTCCTCCTGAGCGGAGTAATGGAGTGGGGCCAGCTTTACGGAGTTCCTAAACTGCTCCTCGTAGCTGTAGCCAATAAAGTAAGGACCTGCAAATGCAAATAGGAGAAGTATTATGAATATGAAAAGTGCAGCCATGGACACGCTGTTCCCCCTAAACCTTCTCCATGCATCCTTCCAATAGGAAATGCTTTTATGCTTTTCTACCATGGATTCCTTTTCATCCTTTGTTGCCAGCTTAAAATCCTCAGGATTAAGCCGCTGTGTTTCAATGATTTCTTGTGAATCAATATGGAACAAGTTGAATTTATTATCTCTTCTGTCCATTGCTAATCCTCCTTTGAGGTTAGTGAAATTCTTGGGTCAACCATTTTATATGCAATGTCAACAAACAGGTTCATTATAATTATCAGTGCTGAAAGCACAACTGTTGTACCCATGATAATGGGATAGTCACGGTTCAATATGCAGGATATATAGTATTTGCCAAGTCCAGGTATGCTGAAGGTGGTTTCGGTTACAAAGCCTCCTGTTATGGTGTATGCAGTAAGTGGCCCAAGATATGTAATAACAGGTATCAGGGAATTTCTCAGTGCATGCTTGAATATTATAACCTTCACATTAAGTCCCTTGGCTTTAGCTGTACGTATGTAATCCTGATTTATTGCATCCAGCATGCTTGTCCTTGTGAGCTTAGAAATATAGCACATAGGGTATGCTGACAATGCGAATACTGGGAGGATATAAGATTTTATATCAGGAAGGCTTCCTGAGCGTACCGGCAGCCATCCCAAATATATAGCAAAAAAGATGAGCAGAAGCGTGGCTCCAACGAATCCAGGTATGGCTATACCTAATGTGGTGAGCACCCTTATAACGCTGTCACTCCAGGTTCCCCGGTTATAGGCACTTATGCAGCCAAGAGGAATTCCTACCACAAGTGCAAGCACAATTGACATCAGGCCTATCTTAGCAGACAGCGTAAATTTGTCCTGCTTAAACAGAATCTTAGTTACAGGGGTTCCCTCCTGCATCTTAAGGGAGGTGCCCATGTCACCCTTAAGATATCCAACTAAATAATTCTTCAGCTGCACAATGAGTGGTTTATCCAGGCCATATTTTTTATTAGCCATTTCAATCTGTTCAGGCGTGGATTTTTCTGTAAGGAAAGGGCTGCCAGGTACAGCATTCATAAGTATGAACGTCACAGAAGCAATAAGCACCAGGGTTAGTACAGCGGCACCAATCCTTTTTAAAACATAAGCGACCATACCTCTACCTCCTATTATGATAATGACCATAATCCTATGAGAATAATGCCTGCTTCTGGATACATAACAAGGTTGTATTCAAACTCAGGCTCAGTTCATTCTCAAAATAAAGAGTAATAATATTATACATATATGTTAGCTATGGAAAAAATATACAATAATTAGTGATAACCTTATATTACTGGATATATACTGCCAGGTGGGATAATATGATAGTATGCATACTATACATAGTAAGGAAATGGTATAATGTATTGAGTATAACCCATAAGAAATGTCTTAAGGAGGCATATATGAACAGTACTTTAGTCGTTTACGAAAGCAGGTATGGATTTACAGAAAAGGCAGCCAGGGACCTGGCCCTAATATTAGGACCTGCCCGGTGCATAAGGGCGGGGGAGCCTATGGAGGAAAATGAAGCCTATAAGCAGGTGGTCATTTGCTTTCCTGTTTATATGGAGGAGCCTCCAAAGGAGCTTACAGAATGGGTGGACAGCCATAAGGACTTTCTTAGAAGCAGGAGGGTGGCTCTCCTTTGCTGTGCCCTTGCAGAATCAAGACTAGAGCAGTATGGGGAACCCATAAGGAGCATTCTGGGGGACAGTGTATGTTATTCAGGCTTTATAGGAGCAAGGCTTCAGGTGAAGGGACTGGGCAGTAAGGATTACATGGCCATGGAAAGGTTCTGTAACAAGGCCCACATGCCTTTTAAGGATGTGGATATGTCCGATTATGACAGGCTGATGGATATGGGAGTAGAGCTTAGAAGGCTGTTTGAAAAGGATGGCAATGCAATGGATGGGGCAGACCTAAAGGAACAGGTAGAGCTCTTCCTTAAGGAGCACAACACCTGCGTGCTGGCAACCGCCTGCCAAAGCAGTGTAAGGGCTACCCCAATAGAATACAACTATATGGATGGATGTATATACATGCTGTCTGAGGGAGGGGAGAAGTTTGCAAACCTTCTTAGGAATCCTAAGGTATCTGTTGGTATATACAACAGCTATGCAGGCTTAGGAAGCATTGGAGGAATGCAGATTACTGGGGAGGCTCAGCTGCTTGAAGCTGGATGCACTGAGTACATTAAGCTTCTTGAGCAGAAGGGCCTTACCATGCATAAGCTTTCAGCCCTGCCTGCGGCACTGAACCTTATAAAAATAGTTCCATGTAAAATAGAGCTTCTGGATTCAAGGGTGGCCAAGAAAGGCTATAATGTTAAGCAGATAATGGAATTCTAAATTATTCCCTCATCCTCAAGTGACCTCTTAAGCGCTGCCAGTGCCCGTTGCTTTTGCTTTACGACGGACATATAATGGCAGCGTTTGTTTTGGCTTACTTCTACCATAGATTTGTTCTTAAAGTAGCAGTCCTCTATTATCCTTCTCTGGCCTTCTGGAAGGCGGCCTATGCAGCGGAGCATGACCTCAGACGCATCACGGCAGGCTATGTCCTTCTCTGTGTCATCCTTTGATGGAAGAATGTCATAGAGATTGAACTCTTCTCCCATTGGCTCATCTAAGCTTATGCTTTCCTTTATTTTTAAGGAGAAATCCCTCATACCGTAGCAGAGGCTCTTTTTTACATAGGCAGGAAAAGGATATGGAGAGGATATATCATAGCTTTTCAGGCAGCTTAGGAATATAAGCCTGCCCTGTTGCAGGGCATCCTCATAATAAGAGTAGTCATGAACATATATCCTTACACATTTTTTTATCAAAGGCTCAAAGGCCTGCAGCATTTCTAGCCTGCAGGAGGAATCCTCCCTTGCCTTAATCAACAGCTCCTTCATTTTTTCATCTCCAGTTTTTTATTTAGCACCGGTGTTATGAAAAAATAATATTCCATGGGAGCTTAAAGCTTAAGTCAGCATAATATGCACAATTCTATGGGAGGTGAAACCTGGAGCGCTTGAATAAAGTTTTTCCGCTGCTTATTTGAGTGGAAGATAATTATATGCATAACCTATAATTTTTAGAACTCATAAGTTTAATTTTTTTAATAATATTGGTATAATGCTAGTGTATGAAGTAAACTTAATATGGATGGGTATGTTTAAACTTATGCCTACTGATGCATAATTAAGATGATACAGGTTTTACGGAGGAGTTAAAAAGTGAGGAATTTCTGGTGTGAAATAGATTTAGACCAGTTGGATAAAAATATAGCCAATGTGAGAGGGAATACTGACAAGGAACTGATGGTAGTTATCAAGTCAAATGCCTATGGAGTTGGAATAGAGAATCTTACCTCCTACCTTGATGACAAGGTGGAGTGCTTCGGTGTTGCCAGTATGGAGGAGGCACTGAGGGTAAGGAGCAGTAAGGACATTCTTCTGCTGTATCCTGAGCTAAGCGACCAGGATATTGAGAGTGTAAGGGATAACTTTGTACTTACTGTGGATAACAAAGAAATCCTGGACCGCCTTAAGGCAACAGGAAGAAGCTACCGTGTGCATATATACGTGGACACGGGCATGAACAGGTTTGGAATAAAGCCAGATAAGCTTAAGGAGCTCTATGAGCTCATTGAGAAGGGCTATCCTGAGATAAAGGTTGAGGGAATATTTACCCACCTTCATAACACTAAAAATCAGGAGTACACTGAAAAGCAGATAAGGCTTTTTGAGGAATGCGCAGGGGAGTTTAAGGACAAGGTCAGGTATATACACATGCTTAACTCCGACGGCTTCCTTAAGTATAATTCCAGGTGTACACTTGATAACCTTGTAAGGCTGGGAAATATTATATATGGCTATGATGCTGTACAGTACGGCTATAAAAGGATATTTTCCTATAAGGCAAAGCCCATAAGAGCCTATACTGTAGATAAGGGTGAATATATAGGCTATGGTTGCTTATTCAGGACCCGTAAGCCCACCAGAGTGGCAATACTGGACGTTGGCTTTGGGGACCACTTTAACTTTTCTCAAATAAGAAAGACTGGCTTCCTTAGGGATATTGCTAAGACTGCGTACAGATATTTCAGGTACTACAGTGGCATATATTATAAAGGAAGGACCATGCGCATAATAGGAGTGCCTAATATGAACTTTACCCTTATAGACCTTGAGGATGTAGGGGCAGATGAGACCTTTACCATAGAGATGACAACATTTTTAGCTGATAGCAGCATACCTATAAGATGGAAAAGAGGAGAAGAATATGTACAGCTTTAAAGAAATAGACAGGAAAACAGTGGACAGCTTTAACCTGGAAAACGAGAACGGACACATTTTCCAGACCTCCTACTGGGCACAGGTAAAGACAGAATGGTCTTCAGCCTATTTGGGAGGCTTCGATAAAGAGGGCAAGCTTGTGCTTACCTGTATGATGCTTATGAGAAAAATACCTTATGTGGGAAGCTATATGGGATATATCCCAAGAGGCTTTACCTGCGACTATACAAACACTACTCTGGTGCAGGATTTTACAGAATTCCTTAAGGACTTTTCAAAGAAAAAGAAGGTAGCCTTTATAACAGTAGACCCCGACATACACCTTAAAGAGGATCAGGAGTACGT